>DATDNR010000130.1:0-4264 GCA_036518175.1 Marmoricola sp. | reverse complement strand
TGGAGACCGAACCATGCCAGCACCAGCGCGAGCAGGGCGCGTGCCACGGTGGCGGCCCACTCCGAGGCGATGGTCATGGCAGGATCCTCCCGCGCAGGTCGGTCACGATCAGGCCGTCGTCACCGAGGTTGTAGTCGGAGTTGCCTGCCTCGTCGCCCAGCGATGTCTCGACGACGTAGACCCGGGCGCCATCCGGGTAGGTCCGAGGCGCAGGTCCTGGCTGGCCGCTGACTCCCGCGCTGACCGAGATGCCCCGACCGGAGCGATGCACCGCGATCCGCAGACCGGTCATGGCCGTCCGTGCCGCGGCGTTCGGGGTGCCGGGCCAGACCAGGTGGGAGTACGGCGCGAAGCTCTGCCTGCTGAGCAACGGCCCGGGCTTGCCCCGCCGAGGAGCCTTCGCGCCCCCGGAGGTGTGAGCCGGCGCGGGCGCATCGTGCCGGGCGTGAGCCGGGGAGGAGCCGGACGCTGCGAGAGAGCCCGCGGTCAGGTCGGTCTGCCGACCCGCCCAACCGTGGACCCCCAGCGCGAGACCCGCGACCCCGGTGATCACGAGCAGCGTGATCCCTCGCGGTCCCACCGGCTTGTCGGTTCCTGCCACGGTCGTCCTTCTCTGGCGCCCCTCCTTGCAGCAGGCTAGTTCCTGGTCGCTGAGGAGGCCCTTACGAACCGCACCACAGCGGCTCTGACGTCGCTCTAAAGCTCCTCTGCCCCGCTCAGTCGCGCCGCCTCCGGCGACGCCACCACCTCCCGGAGCGTGCGGAGCGTGACGAGGGAGAGCGGAGTCGGCAACCACAGCGTCAGGACGTGGTAGGCGAAGACGCCGGGCACCGCGACGGCCAGTGGTGCGCCGCTGCACCAGAGCGTCACCGGGAGGATCACGGCGAGCATGCCCGCCCCCGCGAGCGGGATCGAACGGCGGGTGAGGACCATCCCGGTGGCGAAGCCGACGACCAGCTGGGCGAGGTTCATCCGGAACCCGAAGGCAGCCAGCCCGCACCACACCGCACAGGCGTCTCCGGCCCAGAACACGGCCATGCCCAACGCCGCGGGATGGCGCCGGAGAGGCCTGGCCATCAGCTCCCGGACGAGATGGATGGACTCCAGGAAGATCCCCACCGCCCTGCGCCAACCGCGCTTCGCGAGCAGTCGCCGGCGGTAGCGTCGGGCGAGCCAGAAGCCGAGCAGGAATCCGGGCAACGGGATGATCGCCCACGGCAGCGTGAAGCTCGGAGGGGGGCGCTGCAGGCCGAGGAGGAGCACGGCGATCGAGGCGGCGCAACCACCGACGGCCATGACGCCGTACTCGAGGCCACCGAAGGCAGAGACTCGCACCGCGGCCTCACGCCTGCCGGCACCGCCAGCGCGCAGCCCGGCGACGTCGAGCGGCGTTGCTCCGTGGGCGAGGAACCCGCCGAAGCCGGCCAGCGCCAGCGCCCTGAGGTGCCGGTCCGGCAGTGACCAGTCCTCGCTGACCGGGAACGTGCCGTGGTAGGCCTCGACATAGCCGCCGAAGGACACGGCCACCGACCCGGCGACGCCGAGCAGCCATGGCCAGGAGAACTGGCCGAGCACCTGTCGCACGGCTTCGAAACCGGCGGCATAGCTCATGCCCACTCCGGCGGCCAGCTGCAGCCCGAGGGTGGCGAGCAGGACCAGGACAAGGCCCCTGCGGTCGAGGTCCAGCGCGTGTGCCGACGCCCATCCCATCGGATGTCACCCTCCTCCCGGGCGGTTCGGTTTCCATCCGCGGACGGTTCATGCGCCATGCTGCGGGGGGTACCGCGGAGCCGCCGGCGCCCCGGGACAGGTGGTTGTCCCGCTGGCCCAGGAGGAGGAGCTCATGTCGTTCTCTCTTGCCGAGCTGATGGATGCTCGTCGGGGTGAAGGGCACGCCCTGCACAGTCGCCACCTCAACCGCATGGTCCCGCGCATGCTGCACGCCATCGCCATGGACACCGTCTACGACCGGGGCAGCGGCGCCTGGCTCGAGACGGCTGCGGGTCTTCGCTACCTCGACTTCCTCTCCGGCTTCGGGGTTTTCGCGGTCGGGCGCAACCACCCGACGGTGCGGGGTGCCCTGCGCGAGGTGCTCGATGCCGAGCTGGCCGACCTCGTGCAGATGGATGCCCCGCTGCTGCCCGGGCTGCTCGCCGAGCAGCTGCTGGCCCGGACGCCCGGGCTCGACCGCGTCTACTTCTGCAACAGCGGGACCGAGGCGGTGGAGGCCGCGTTGAAGTTCGCTCGCGCCGCCACCGGCCACCGTCGGGTGCTGTACTGCGACCACGCCTACCACGGACTGACGCTCGGCTCGCTGTCGGTCAACGGTGGCGACGAGTTCCGGGCGGGCTTCGCGCCGCTGCTGCCGGACACGCGAGTGCCGTTCGGTGACCTCGCTGCGCTGCAGCGAGAGCTCGGGTACGGCGACGTCGCCGCGCTCGTCGTCGAACCGGTCCAGGGCAAGGGTGTCCAGGTGGCGCCGCCCGGATACCTGGCCGAGGCCCAGGAGGAGCTGCACCGGCACGGCGCCCTGCTGATCTGCGACGAGGTGCAGACCGGCCTGGGGCGCACCGGCACGCTCTTCGCCCACGAGCAGGACGGGGTGCGACCGGACCTCGTCACGGTCGCGAAGGCGCTGTCGGGTGGCTTCGTGCCGGTGGGCGCGACCCTCGCCAAGGACTGGGTCTTCGAGCGCGTCTACTCGACCCTCGACCGGGTCTTCGTGCACGAGTCGACGTTCGGCGGCAACGCGTTGGCCATGGCAGCCGGGCTGGCGACCCTGCACGTCATCGACGAGGAGGGCCTGGTCGACAACGCCCGGCGAGTCGGCGCGCTGCTCCAGCAGAGGCTGCACGCGCTCACCGACCGCTACGAGATGCTCGCCGAGGTGCGCGGACGCGGACTCATGATCGGCATCGAGTTCGGCAAGCCGCGCTCGCTGCGCCTGCGCAGCAAGTGGAGCGTGCTGCAGGCCGCGCGCCGTGGCCTCTTCACCCAGATGGTGGTGGACACGTTGTACCAGCGGCACCGGATCCTCACCCAGGTGGCCGGCGACCACATGGAGGTGCTCAAGCTGCTCCCGCCGCTGACGATCGGAGAGCAGGAGGTCGAGTCCTTCGTCACCGCACTGACCGACGTGCTCGACGCGGCACATCGGGGCGGTGGCCTGATGTGGGACTTCGGCCGGACGCTCGTGCAGCAGGCACTGACTCAGTCGCAGGGGCAGCGAAGCAAGGTGCACTAGCGCCGCGACCCGACCGGAGTCGTCAGCCACCTGGCGCGCTGAGCGGTGCCCAGGCGATCAGCAGCTGCGCGACAGGTCCGTGTCGCCTCACCGGGCGCGACGTTCCGCCAGCGCATCGATCCGGAACCGGTTGTAGCGCTGGATCGCGATGAAGGGCAGGTTCACCACCACCCCGTACCCGATCAGCAGCCCGGCAGCAACGGGCGGGTTCCACAGCACGAACAGCGGGCCGCAGGACATCGCCCACCAGTGGGCGAGCTCGGCGCGGCGCGTCTCGCGGGCGAACCGCTGCAGCGCCGCGGCGTCGTACGCCGGCAGCTGCCGCTTGCTGATCCCGCCCCGGAAGAGGTCACCGGCCTCCGGCAGCCGGTCCTTCCATCGGTGGATCTGCAGCCGGTCCCGGTACCACCGACCGCCGGCTTCGAAGCGCCGCGCCCGCAGCAGCCAACCGTCCTGCCTCAGCCGGCCCTGCGGCAGCCGGTGTGCTGCATATCCGGTGGCGGCGTGGCAGACGCCCCACGCGACGACGTCCACGGCCACGGTCGGCCCTTGGGGCATCAGCAGCCGCAGCATCAGACCTCCCTCTCGGCAGACCGGCACCGGCGGAGGTCCACGTCGCGACCGCGCCACCGCACCGACCGCCGGACCACCGTGAGGACCACCGAGAGCGCGAAGATCGCGTCGAACGCGAGCAGAGGCAGGGGAAACAGCACCCAGGTCCACCAGCGGAACGAGCCCGTCCGGTGCAGGATCGACCGCAGCTGCCAGGCCGCTCCCGCCCACGCGACCAGCCAGAGAGCAGGATGGCCGGTCAGCGGCACCGCCCACCCCGTGACGGCGCCCGTCACGGCCAGCGCGACGCCGACCGCGATCGCGTGGTGCGCGCTCAGCCACAGCACGGCACCGATCGCGGGTCCCGGGGCGGCCGCGGATGCGCCGGAGGCGATGTTCTTCGTCCACCCCGCCGCCAGCTGTCGTGGCCCGTCCGGATAGCTGCGCATCCGGATCGACCGTCCCCCG
>DATDNR010000129.1:0-13594 GCA_036518175.1 Marmoricola sp. | reverse complement strand
GCTGCTGGACGCTCACCGGCGGGCCGAGGCGGCTGCCGACCTGGCCGCGCTGGCCGGGGGAGGGGCACTGGTCGAGGGCCGCGACGCCTGTGACGTGGCCGCGGAAGTGGCCCACCGCAACGGAGCGAGCCTGGCGACCTGCCGGGCGGGCACGGACTCGGTCGCCGTCGTGGTGACCGTCGCTGGTCCGACGTTGCTCGGGCTGGCCGCTCGGCTTCCCGGGCGGGCGCGGGCCGGCCCGGTCGCGGCAGGCGGGGCGGCTCCCCAGCCGGCGGGATGAGGTGGCTCAGCCGAGGAGCACGTCGAGCAGCCGGATCGCCCCGGCCTTGTCGAGCGGGTTGTTCTGGTTGCCGCACTTCGGGGACTGCACGCACGAGGGGCAGCCGTCGATGCACTCACAGGCGGCGATCGCCTCCCTGGTCGCCCGCAGCCACGCCTGCGCCGTCTCGAATCCCCGTTCGGCGAACCCGGCACCACCGGGATGACCGTCGTAGACGAACACGGTGAGCGTCCCGGTGTCGGGATGCAGGGCAGTGGAGACGCCGCCGATGTCCCAGCGGTCACAGGTGGCGAAGAGCGGGAGCAGCCCGATGGAGGCATGCTCGGCCGCGTGGGCCGACCCGGGCAGGTCAGCCGCCGCGAGCCCTGCGCCGGCGAGCGCCTCCTCGGTGAGAGTCCACCACACGGCGGCGGTCGCCAGGGTCCGCTCGGGCAGGTCGAGGGGCTCCTCGCCGATGACCTCTCCGCCGGGCACCCGCCGCTTGAGGTAGGAGACCACCTGGTGGGAGACCTGCACGTCCCCCAGGCTCATCCTTCCCGCCTTCCAGGACTGGCCGCGCCGCTCGGCGATGATCCGGATGTCGGTGACCTCGCGGGCCGACGTGGAGTAGTCGGGGTCGGCACGCACGACCATGGCCACGGACTCCTCGAGGTCGAGCTCTTCGACCAGGTAGCTCTCGCCCTGGTGCAGGTAGACCGCACCGGGATGGGCGGTCCCGTGGGCTGCGGCGGGATCGACCGTGCCGAGCATCCGCCCGGTCGTCGACTCGACGAGCCGCACGGGGGCGCCGCCGGTGGAGCGGATGTCGGCCAGGTCGGCGGCGCGACGCCGGTCGGTCCAGTACCAGCCGCGCGGGCGCCGGCGCAGCAGACCGGCCTCGGTCAGGGCGTCGACCGCCTCGCGTGCCCGCGGGCCGAAGACGTCGAGGCCCTCCTCGGTCAGCGGCAGCTCGGCGGCCGCGGCGCACAGGTGGGGCCCGAGCACGTAGGGGTTGTCCGGGTCCAGCACCGTCGCCTCGACCGGCTGGCCCAGCAAGGCCTCCGGGTGGTGCACGAGATAGGTGTCCAGCGGGTCGTCGCGTGCCACCAGCACACCGAGCGCGTCACCGCCACCACGGCCGGCCCGGCCGACCTGCTGCCACAGCGCGGCCCGGGTGCCGGGGAAGCCGCCGAGCAGCACGGCGTCGAGGCCGCTGACGTCGATGCCGAGCTCGAGGGCGTTGGTGGCGGCCAGCCCCAGCAACCGTCCGCGACGCAGCGCGTCCTCGAGGGCACGCCGTTCTTCCGGCAGGTAGCCCCCGCGGTAGGCCGCCACCTGCCCGGCCAGCGTCGGGTCGGTCTCCTCGAGCAGGCGCCGGGCGGTCAGCGCGACCGCCTCGGCACCACGCCGGGACCGGATGAACGCCAACGTGCGCACCCGCTCGATCACCAGGTCGGTGAGCAGGTCGGCCAGCTCGGCGGTCACCGAGCGGCGCAGCGGAGCGCCGTGCTCGCCCCCCACCGAGACGAACGGCGGCTCCCACAGGGCCAGTCCCACCCGGCCCCGTGGAGAGGCGTCCTCGGTCACGGCGGCGACGTCGAGCCCGGTGAGGCGTCGAGCGGTGACGGCCGGGTCGGCCATCGTGGCGGACGCCAGCAGGAAGGTGGGGTGGGCGCCGTACGCCGCACACACCCGCCGCAGCCGGCGCAGCACCTGCGCGACGTGGGAGCCGAACACGCCGCGGTAGTGGTGCGCCTCGTCGACCACGACGTAGCGGAGACTGCCGAGGAACCGGCTCCACCGGTGGTGGGCAGGAAGCAGCGACCGGTGCAGCATGTCCGGGTTCGTGAGCACGTACTCCGCGTGGTCACGGGTCCACTCACGCTGCTCGGGCGGCGAGTCGCCGTCGTGGGTCGAGGCCCGCAGCCCCGGCACCGCGAGCTCGCGCAGCCGGCTGAGCTGGTCCTGGGCGAGCGCCTTGGTCGGGGAGATGTAGAGCACGGCGCAGCCCCGCTGCCCGCGGTCGCCGCGCGAGGTGGTGATGTCGGTGAGCGCGGGCAGCAGGTAGCACAGCGACTTGCCCGAGGCGGTGCCGGTGGAGACGACGGTGCTGGTGCCGGCGTGCAGCAGGTCGGCCGCCTCGCGCTGGTGCACCCAGGGGCGCTGGACGCCGGCTCGCTGCCACGCCTCGACCACCGTCGCGTCCGCCCAGGCGGGCCAGTCCGCATGGCGCGCAGGGCGTGCCGGGAGCACTTCGAGGTGTGCGAGCCTGTCCTCGCGACCGGGTGCCACGGTCAGGTGCTCCACCAGCTCCTCGAGCGCCATGACGTCCACCCCTGCAGTGTCGCAGCCGTCCCCGACGGTCCTTCCCGGCGTCATGAACGTGGTTGAATGGCGTCACTTCCCTGCAGTGCACACCACCCCGTCCGGGACTGGGCGGCTCAGCCAGGAGTCAGACGTGGATCTTTCGCTGGAAACCAGACAGGTGGGCGGTCGCACGATCGTCGCGGTCGGGGGAGAGATCGACGTCTACACGGCCCCGCGGCTGCGTGACAAGATCACCGAGCTGGTCAGTGACGGCCACTACGAGCTGGTGGTCGACATGGAGGGCGTCGACTTCCTCGACTCCACCGGCCTGGGCGTGCTCGTGGGCGGCCTGAAGAAGGTGCGCGCCCACGACGGCTCCATGGAGCTGATCTGCCACCAGGACCGGTTGCTGAAGATCTTCCGCATCACCGGGCTGGCCAAGGTGTTCACCATCCACCCCTCCGAGGAAGCGGCGCTCGCCTCCTCCTGAGCGACTCGTCGGACACTTGGTGTGTCCTGCGTCACTTGCGCGTCGCAGGCCTCGACCTGACGCGAGGTGTCAGTAGACTCCCCGGCACCGTGTAACGGACATCACACCGAGGAGAGACATGACCGGGCCCATCCCTGCCGTGGTGCACCTCACCGGCGGCAACCTCGCCCTCGTCATCGTCGTCGCCCTGATCGCGCTCGCAGCGCTCGGGATGGCCACGATGTTCCGGCGGGAGGTCCTCGCTGCCGGAGAAGGCACCGAGAACATGCAGCACATCGCTCGCGCCGTCCAGGAGGGCGCCAACGCCTTCCTCACCCGCCAGTTCCGCACCCTCGGCGTCTTCGCGGCGGTGGCCTTCCTCGTGCTGCTGGCGCTGCCCGCCGACGACGCCCTGGTGCGCGTCTTCCGCTCGGTGTTCTTCCTCCTCGGAGCAGGCTTCTCCGCCTCCATCGGCTACCTGGGCATGTGGCTCGCGGTCCGCGCCAACCTCCGCGTCGCCGCAGCAGCCCGTGACGGCGGCCGCGACCCGGCGATGAACGTCGCGTTCCGCACCGGCGCCGTGGTCGGCATGGCCACGGTGGGCCTCGGCCTGCTCGGTGCCTCGATCGTGGTGCTGGCCTTCGGCAGCCAGGCGCCGCACGTCCTCGAGGGCTTCGGCTTCGGCGCCGCCCTGCTGGCCATGTTCATGCGTGTCGGCGGCGGCATCTTCACCAAGGCCGCCGACGTCGGCGCCGACCTGGTCGGCAAGGTCGAGCAGAACATCCCCGAGGACGACCCGCGCAACGCCGCCACCATCGCCGACAACGTCGGTGACAACGTCGGCGACTGCGCCGGCATGGCCGCCGACCTGTTCGAGTCGTACGCCGTGACACTCGTCGCCGCCCTGATCCTGGGCTCGCAGGTGTTCGGCGAGAAGGGCCTCGTCTTCCCGCTCATCGTGCCGGCCATCGGCGCCCTCACCGCCGTGGTCGGCATCTACCTGTGCCGGCCGCGCGCCGGCGAGAGCGGACTGGTCACCATCAACCGCGCCTTCTACATCTCCGCCGCCGTCTCGGCGGTCGCCTGCGTCATCGCCGCGGTGCTCTTCCTGCCCAGCTCCTTCGCCGGGCTGCCGATCAACGCCTCCGGCAACCCCAAGGTGATCGCCCTGGTCGCGGTGCTGATCGGGATCGTGCTCGCCGCGGTCATCCTGTCGCTGACCGGCTACTTCACCGGCACCGAGCACCGGCCCGTGAAGGACGTCGGCAAGACCTCGCTGACCGGGTCGGCGACCGTGATCCTCTCCGGCCTCGGAGTCGGCTTCGAGTCGGCCGTCTACACCACCCTGATCATCGGGGCGGCCGTGTTCGGGGCCTTCCTCCTCGGCGCGGGCTCGGTGCCGGTCGCGCTGTTCGCCGTCGCCCTGGCCGGATGCGGCCTGCTGACCACCGTCGGTGTCATCGTCGCGATGGACACCTTCGGTCCGGTCTCCGACAACGCCCAGGGGATCGCGGAGATGTCCGGTGACGTGCACGGCGAGGGCGCCCAGATCCTCACCGAGCTCGACGCGGTCGGCAACACCACCAAGGCGATCACCAAGGGCATCGCGATCGCCACCGCGGTGCTCGCCGCGAGCGCGCTGTTCGGCTCCTACACGAGCTCGATCGGGTCCGCGCTGTCCGACGTCGGCGGTCTCTCCGGCGGCGCGCTGACCAAGCTGTCCTTCCTCTTCGACGTCTCCAACCCCAACATCCTCGTCGGGATGCTGCTCGGCGTCGCCGTGGTGTTCCTCTTCTCCGGCCTGGCGATCAACGCCGTCGGCCGGGCTGCGGGCGCCGTGGTCTACGAGGTGCGCCGCCAGTTCCGCGAGATCCCCGGGATCATGGAGGGCACCGGACGTCCCGAGTACGGCAAGGTGGTCGACCTGGCCACCCGGGGCTCGCAGCGCGAGCTGGTCACCCCCGGGCTGCTGGCGGTGCTCTCGCCGATCGCCGTCGGCTTCGGCCTGGGCGTCGGCCCGCTGGCCGGCTTCCTCGCCGGCGCGATCGGCGCGGGCACCCTGATGGCGGTCTTCCTGGCCAACTCCGGCGGCGCCTGGGACAACGCCAAGAAGCTCGTCGAGGACGGCAACTACGGCGGCAAGGGCTCTGATGCCCATGCGGCCACGGTCATCGGGGACACCGTCGGCGATCCCTTCAAGGACACCGCCGGCCCGGCGATCAACCCGTTGCTGAAGGTGATGAACCTCGTCTCGCTGCTGATCGTGTCGGCGATCGTGAAGCTGTCGGTCGGCGCGAGCGCGAACACCGCCGTACGCATCGTGATCGCGCTGCTCGCCCTGGCCGGCATCGTCATCGCCGTCTACATCTCCAAGCGCCGCTCGATCGCGATCGAGGACGGCGAGGGTGATGTGGGGCAGACCACGGTCAGCGAGGCGCCGACACCGACGCAGGTCCTCTGACCGGCTCCTGCCGGCCGACCTGACGAACGCCGACCGGCCGATCCTGGTGCTGCTGCCGCGCCGGGACCGGCCGGTCGGTGCTTTTCCGCGCCACGACGGCGCCACGACGGCGTCGGGACGGTGTCGGGTTCGGGGCTCCGCGGCGGTCTCTAGGCTCGGGCCGTGGACCCCGACCTGATCCGGCGCCTGCGCGACGCCCTCACCACCGCCGGCTACGAGTACGACGCCGTCGTGGCGCTGCTCGGCCCGGTCGCCCACGCCGCGCTGTCGCGCAACGAGACCACGCCCGGCCTCCGGGCCACCGGGGACGGCAGCCCGCTCGCCACGCTCGTGCGGCTCTGGCTGCTGCAGGCCGCGGTGCCGCTGGCCGACGCCGAACGGGCGCTCGGTGGCCTGGTCGACGCGCTCTGCGCGGAGGGCGTGCTGCGCCGCAGCGTGGGCGAGGTGGCCGCAGCGGTCGACCTGCGCCCCTACGGCACCGACGAGGGCAACCTGTGGATCGCCAGCGACCTGACCCCGGGCCTCGACGGTGGCTCCAGCCGGGTCGGCGCCGACCACGTGCTGGGGATCAGCTCGGCATCGACGACGCTGGCCCAGCTGACCGTGCGCGAGCCCGTCGCCCGCGCGCTCGACCTCGGCACCGGCTGCGGCGTGCAGGCGCTGCACCTCGCCGCGCACGCCCGGAGCGTGGTGGCCACCGACGTCAACCGGAGGGCGCTGTGGCTGGCCGGCCTCAACGCCGGCCTCAACGTCGGCCTCAACGGCGTCTCGACCGGCCCGGCCGGGGGTGGCATCGAGCTGCGCGAGGGCAGCTTCTTCGAGCCCGTCCGCGGCGAGGAGTTCGATCTGATCGCGACCAATCCGCCGTTCGTGATCTCTCCGGCCACCGGGGAGCGGCTGGTCTACCGCGACTCCGGGCTGCCCGGCGACCGCGTGGTCGAGCACGTGGTGCGCACCGCGCCACGTCACCTGCGCGAGGGCGGCATCTGCCAGGTGCTCGCGAACTGGATGATCCTGGCCGACCGTCCCTGGGAGGAGCGTCTCTCGGAGTGGCTCGACGGCGCCGATGCCCGGGTCGACGCCTGGGTGGTGCAGCGCGAGGTCGCCGACCTGCCGTCCTACGTCGAGCTCTGGCTCAAGGACGCCGGGCTGCACGGGGCGCCGGACTACCGGGAGCGCTACGACACCTGGCTGTCGTGGTTCGAGGAGCAGGGCGCGCAGGCGGTCGGGTTCGGCTGGCTCAACCTGCGGCGTACGGCGCAGCCTCCCGCGCTCCGGCTCGAGGAGTGGCCCTGGGAGGTCGCCCAGCCGCTCGGCGGCGAGGTGGCCGCCCACTTCGCGCGGGTCGACCTGCTGCGGCACCTCGACGACCGGTCGCTGCTCGGCACCCGTCCGGTGACCCGCGTCGACGTGCTGCAGGAGACCCACGGCTCGCCCGGCGCGGAGGATCCGGCCGAGATCGTGCTGCGCCAGCAGGCAGGCATGCGCCGGGCCCGCCAGGTCGACACCGCCACCGCGGCGCTGGTCGGGGCCTGTGACGGCGAGCTGGAGCTGGGCCGGCTGCTCGCCGCGGTGGAGCAGCTGGTCGGGGCCGCGGTGCCGATGGGCACCGTCCGTGAGCTGGTCGAGGAGGGCTTCCTCACCCTCTGATCCGGGCCGTCGCCCACGCGAGATGGTGGGTCGCGCTACCTTGTCGGGCGAGACGCGGGCCGCTGGGAGCAGCGGCCCGGCCGCAAGGAGAAGGACGCGAAGGCAGGACGTGGCACACAAGCTGGTCATCGTGGAGTCACCGGCCAAGGCCCGCAAGATCGGCGGGTACCTCGGCCGGGACTATGTCGTGGAGTCGTCACTGGGCCACATCCGCGACCTGCCGCAGACCGCGGCCGACATCCCCGCCCGGGTCAAGGGCGAGGCGTGGGCGCGGCTGGGGGTCAACGTCGACCAGGGCTTCGAACCGGTCTACGTGGTCGCCCGCGACAAGAAGCCGCACATCACCAGGCTCAAGTCGCTGCTCAAGGACGCCGACGAGCTCTACCTCGCCACCGACGAGGACCGCGAGGGCGAGGCGATCGCCTGGCACCTGCTCGACGAGCTCAAGCCGAGGAACATCCCGGTGCGCCGGATGGTCTTCCACGAGATCACCCCCCAGGCCATCCAGCAGGCGGTGGAGAACCCCCGCGAGATCGACATGGACCTCGTCGAGGCGCAGGAGGCCCGGCGGATCCTCGACCGGCTGTACGGATACGAGGTCTCCCCGGTGCTGTGGAAGAAGGTCATGTCCGGGCTGTCGGCCGGTCGGGTGCAGTCGGTCGCCACCCGGCTCGTGGTCGACCGCGAGCGTGAGCGGATGGCGTTCCGCGCGGCGTCGTACTGGGACCTCGAGGGCACCTTCGACGCCGGTGAGCGGCAGGAGACCCGGATGTTCCCGGCCCGGCTGCACTCCGTCGACGAGCGTCGCGTCGCCAGCGGTCGCGACTTCGGGCAGGACGGGCAGCTGCGCACCGACGAGGTCGTGCACCTCGACCAGGCGCGTGCCGAGGCGCTGGCGGAGGCGCTGCGCGAGTCCGACTTCGCGATCCGCTCCGTCGAGTCCAAGCCCTACCGGCGCTCGCCGTACGCTCCGTTCCGCACGACCACGATGCAGCAGGAGGCCAGCCGCAAGCTCGGCTTCGGCGCCTCCCGGACGATGTCGGTGGCGCAGCGGCTGTACGAGAACGGCTTCATCACCTACATGCGCACCGACTCGACCACGCTGTCGGAGACCGCGGTCACCGCGGCCCGGCAGCAGGCCCGCGAGCTCTACGGCGACGAGTACCTCCCCGACGCGCCCCGCACCTACGCCTCCAAGGTGAAGAACGCCCAGGAGGCCCACGAGGCCATCCGGCCCGCCGGCGACAGCTTCCGCACGCCGGCCCAGACGGGGCTGACCGGTGACGAGTTCCGGCTCTACGAACTCATCTGGATGCGCACGATCGCCTCGCAGATGAAGGACGCCGTCGGACAGTCGGTGACGATCCGGCTCGGCGGCCGGGCCGCGACCGGTGAGGACGTGGTGTTCACCGCCAGTGGGCGGGTGATCACCTTCCACGGCTTCCTCAAGGCCTACGTCGAGGGTGCCGACGACGAGTCCTCCGACGCCGACGACAAGGAGACCCGGCTGCCCCGCGTGGCCGAGGGCGACACGGTCACCGCGGCGTCGATCCGTCCCAGCGGCCACCAGACGAAGCCGCCGGCCCGCTACACCGAGGCGACGCTGATCCGCGAGCTGGAGGAGCGCGAGATCGGCCGTCCGTCGACGTACGCCTCGATCATCGGCACGATCCTCAACCGCGGCTACGTCTACAAGAAGGGCACCGCCCTGGTGCCCGCCTGGCTGGCCTTCTCGGTGATCCGGCTGCTGGAGCGCCACTTCGCCCGGCAGATCTCCTACGAGTTCACCGCGCGGATGGAGGACGTGCTCGACGAGATCGCCGCCGGGCGCAGCGACCGCAACACCGAGCTGGCCGAGTTCTACTTCGGCAACGGCGACATCGAGGGCCTCAAGCAGCTGGTCAGCGAGCTCGGCGAGATCGACGCCAAGGAGCTGGCCACCTTCCCCATCGCCGGTGAGGACAGCGGCCAGGCGGACGGCATCGTGCTGCGGGTGGGCCGCTACGGTCCCTACGTCGAGACGACCGACGGCCAGCGCGCCAACGTGCCCGAGGACCTGCCCCCCGACGAGCTCACCCTGGAGAAGGCGCACGAGCTGCTGGCCACGCCGGCGGGCGCGGAGACCGAGCTGGGCAAGGATCCCGACACCGGCAACCTGATCGTGGCGAAGAACGGCCGGTACGGCCCCTACGTCACCGAGGTGCTGCCCGAGGACGCGCCCAAGAAGGCCCGGCCGCGCACCGGCTCGCTGTTCAAGTCGATGTCGGTCGACACCGTCACCCTCGAGGACGCGCTCAGGCTGCTGTCGCTGCCGCGGGTGGTCGGCAAGGACCCCGAGAGCGGTGAGGAGATCACCGCGCAGAACGGCCGGTACGGGCCCTACCTGAAGAAGGGCAGCGACTCGCGGTCGCTGGAGTCCGAGGAGCAGATCTTCGACATCACCCTCGACCAGGCGCTGGCGATCTACGCCCAGCCGAAGACCCGGGGGCGGGCGGCCGCCTCGGCGCCGCTGAAGGAGCTCGGCGAGGATCCGGTGTCCGGCAAGCCGGTCGTGGTCAAGGCCGGCCGGTTCGGCGAGTACGTCACCGACGGGGAGTACAACGCGACCCTGCGCAAGGACGACTCGGTCGAGGCGATCACCCTGGAGCGGGCCGCCGAGCTGCTGGCCGAACGACGGGCCAAGGGGCCGGCGAAGAAGGCGACCAAGCGGGGGGCGAAGAAGGCCGCCGCCACGAAGTCGGCGGCCAAGAAGAGCCCGGCGAAGAAGACGGCCAGGAAGACGACGACGAAGAAGTCCTGAGCCGCCGTGCGTGGCCGTCGGCCCGCCGCCGTAGGGTCAGGGGCGTGCCGATCGATGCGTCCAGCGCCACCGCCGTCTACGCCGACGCCGGGCTGTTCGTCGCGCTCGAGGGTGGCGAGGGCGCCGGCAAGTCCACCCAGGCGCGGCTGCTGCGCGAGTGGCTCGTCGAGGCCGGTCGCGAGGTGCTGCTCACCTTCGAGCCGGGCGACACCCTCGCCGGGAGGCGGATCCGCGAGATCGTGCTCGACCCTGCCACCGGTGACCTCGACGACCGCACCGAGGCGCTGCTGTACGCCGCGGACAAGGCCGAGCACGTCGCCACCGTGGTCTGGCCGGCGCTGGAGCGGGGCGCTGTGGTGGTCACCGACCGGTACGTCGACTCCACCCTCGCCTACCAGGGCGCAGGCAGGGCGATCCCGGCCGACGAGCTCGAGCAGATCGCCCGCTGGGCCACCGGCAACCTGCGGCCGCACCTGACCGTGCTGCTCGACATCGCTCCGGAGGACGGCCTGCAGCGCTTCGACGGCCGCGACCGGATTGAGGGGGAGTCGCACGCCTTCCACTGCCGCGTGCGCGACGCCTTCCGGCACATGGCCGAGCAGGACCCCGGCCGCTACCTGGTGCTCGACGCCCGCCGCCCGGCGACCGAGCTCGCTGCCCGCATCCGCACCCGCGTCGAGCACCTGCTCACCGGCCCGGGGGAGCCCTCATGACGGTCTGGGACCGGCTGGTCGGCCAGCGACACGTCATCGAGCGGTTGCAGGCCGCGGTCGCCGGCGACATGACCCAGACCTGGCTGTTCACCGGCCCACCCGGGTCCGGGCGCTCCAACGCCGCCGTCGCGTTCGCCGCGGCGCTGCAGTGCGAGCAGGGCGGCTGCGGTGAGTGCCACTCCTGCCGCAACGTCGCCGCAGGCTCCCACCCCGACGTCCGGGTCACCCGCACCGAGCGGCTGTCCATCGGCGTCGACACGGTCCGCGAGCTGGTGCGCAGTGCCGCCCTCGCGCCGGTCGGCCGCCGCTGGCAGGTGCTCGTCATCGAGGACGCCGACCGGCTCACCGAGCAGGCCGCCAACGCGTTGCTCAAGGCGATCGAGGAGCCGAACGACCGCACGGTCTGGCTGCTGTGCGCGCCGACGGTCGAGGACGTGCTGCCGACGATCCGGTCCCGCGCCCGGCTGGTCGTGCTCGCCACCCCGACACCCGCGGAGGTGGCCGACTTCCTGGTCCGCGTCGACGGCACGCCGGCGGAGACGGCGGCGTACGCCGCTCGCGCCAGCCAGGGACACATCGGCAGGGCCCGGGCGCTCGCCCGCGACGACGCCACCCGCAGCCGGCGCCACGAGGTCGTGCAGATCCCGCTGCGGCTGACCAGCCTGGGCGCCTGCCTCGCCAACGCCGCCAACCTCCACGACATCGCCAAGGAGGAGGCCGACGCGATCACCGGTGAGCACGACGCACGGGAGAAGCAGGACCTCGACCGCGCCTACGGCGTCGTCGAGCGGGGCCGGCGTCCCCGTGAGTACGCTCCCGCGCTCCGCGAGCTGGAGAAGTCCCAGAAGGCCCGGGCCAAGCGGCGTCACCTCGACGTCGTCGACCGCGGGCTGATGGACCTGGTCTCGGTCTATCGCGACGTGCTCGCCCTGCAGGTCCGTGCCCCCGGCCAGCTGGTCAACGAGGAGATGCGCGGCGAGCTGCAGCGCCTGGCCGAGGCCTCCACGCCTGAGGAGAACCTCCGGCGCATCGACGCCGTCTTCGAGGCGCGCGAGCAGATGCTGGAGTTCAACGTGCCGCCGCTGCTGGCGCTGGAGTCGATGATGGTGGCCCTGCAGCTGACCCGGGGACCGGTGACGGCATGATCGCTGTGGACAGCACCTCCCACCACCGAGAGCAGCCCTAGGCTGGCCCCATGTCGCAGACCCGCCCCCCGCAGCCCACCGGCACGCGCACCACGGCGCTCCTCGTGGTCCTCGTGCTCGTCGTGGTCGCGGTGGGTGGCGTCACCGGGCTGCTGGTGTGGCGGAGCTCGGCGGTGTCCGGCGGGGCGCCGCGCGCGCTGCCGAGCGCGTCTCCGTCGGCCGCGACACCGCAGGCGCCGTCGAGCCCGACACCGACGAGCGCCCGCCGGATGCCGGCAACCAGTCCGGCCCTGGCCCGCTTCTACCACCAGCGGCTGCACTGGCACCCCTGCCTGGGCAACCGCTGCGCGTCGCTGACCGTGCCGCTGGACTACAACCACCCTCAGGGCCGGACCATCACGCTGGCCGTGCTCGACGTCCCGGCCCAGGACCAGCAGCACAAGGTCGGCTCGCTCGTGGTCAACCCGGGCGGGCCCGGGGCCTCGGGAGTGCAGTACGCCGCTGCCGCCGGGGTGGTCTTCGGCAACGTGCTGCCGAAGTACTTCGACATCGTCGGTTTCGACCCCCGCGGTGTCGGCCACAGCACGCCGCTGCGGTGCGCCGGCACGGCCGAGCTCGACCACTTCGTCGGCTCCGACCCCGACCCCGACAACGCCGCCGAGCGACGGCAGATGGACGCCGAGGTGCACCGGCTGGGCGAGGGCTGCCTGCAGCACAGCGGCCAGCTCGCCCGGCACATGTCCACCGTCGAGGTGGCCCGTGACATGGACATCCTCCGCGCCGCCCTCGGTGAGCCCCGGCTGGACTACTTCGGAGCCTCCTACGGCACCTTCCTCGGGGCCACCTACGCGAACCTCTTCCCCCACCACGTGGGCCGGATGGTGCTCGACGGCGCGATCGACCCGGCACTGTCCGACGAGCAGCTCGACCTGCAGCAGGCGCACGGCTTCGAGGTCGCGCTGCGCGCCTACGTGGCCGACTGCGTCAGCCGGGGCGGCTGCTTCCTCGGCTCGACCGTCGACCAGGGCACCCGCCGGATCCGCCAGTTCCTCGACCAGGTGGAGGCCCATCCGCTGCCCACCGACACCAGCCGCCCCTTGACCGCGGGCAGGGCGGTCTACGGCATCTGGATGCCGCTCTACGTCCGCTCCTACTGGCCGCAGCTGACCGCCGGGCTGCAGCAGGCGATGCAGCAGGGCAGCGGGTCCAAGCTGCTCTCGCTGGCCGACATGTACACCTCCCGGGGACCCAACGGCTACCTCGACAACTCTCTCGAGGCGCTCTACGACGTGAACTGCCTCGACCACGACGACGCGATCCCCACCTCGCAGGTGCCCTCGCACTTCGCCGCGTTCCTCAAGGCCTCACCGACCTTCGGCAAGGCGTTCGCCTACTCGCTGTCCACCTGCTCGTCCTGGCCGATCCACACCGGCAGGACCTCGCACGCCCTGCACGCTCCGGGAGCCCCACCGATCGTGGTCATCGGCACCACCCGTGACCCCGCAACCCCGGTCGCCTGGGCCAGGGCGCTGGCGAAGCAGCTCGACTCGGGCGTGCTCGTGACCCGCAACGGTGACGGGCACACCGGCTTCCACCAGGGCAACGCCTGCGTCGACAACGCGGTCCAGGACTACCTCGTGCGCGGCCGGGTCCCGCGCGACGGGCTCGCCTGCTGAGCGCCGCGCCGCCGGGCAACGCGGCGGACCTCGCCGCACGGCAGCCCTGAGCCGGACCGGATCAGGGGCGCCAGCGCCGGTGCATCGTGCGCGGAGCCTCCCCGCGGACGAGCT
>DATDNR010000128.1:0-18007 GCA_036518175.1 Marmoricola sp. | reverse complement strand
CACCTTCTGCTTCCCCGACTCGGTCTTCGAGCCCACCGCGCTCGGCGGCCCGGAGCGGTTGCCGGAGCTGGTGGCGCTGGCCGAGGCCGCCGGGCACGCCGCGCTGGACGACCCGCTCAACGACCCGCTCAACGACCCGCTCAACGACCCGCTCAACGACTACGTCGAGGCGCACGTGCACGGCGGCGTGCTGCTCGCGCGGGACGTCGAGGCGATCGTCCTCGACCCCTGCTTCGTCGGCACCGATGTCGAAGACGCCGCGCTCCGACTCGGCTGCCCGGTGGAGTTCCATCCGGGTTTCCGGGCATCGCCCGATGACTTCGACGCGGAGTATCGAGGCGCCCACATCGTCGAGCTCGCACGCCTGCTCGGCGTCGAGTTGACCCCGCGTGTTGTCGGCGACGCAGCACGTGCCGGACACCATCCTCCGCAGCACATCAAGCAGGTGTGGCACTGCCTGGCCCGCTTCGGGCGCACCTCCGTCGACACCTGACGCCGCCCCCGCTGCCGCTCGGACGGACGGAGAGGTCGGCATACAGGCAACAGGAGGTCGTCGGGAACGCCCTGCTCGCGGTCGGTTCCAGCGACCGGTCGCGTCGGTCGTTCGCAGCGCGACCGGCGAAGTCGGATGACACACTTCTGCCACCCCGGACAGGAACAGGGCATGGACTCCACGACTTCGTCGCCGCGGGAGCGTGAACAACGCTTCCGGGACGTCTACGACGCGGCGTACGGCGATCTTCTTCGTTTCGTACGCCGGCGGGTGCATCCCACGCACGCCGAGGACGTTGTCGGTGAGGTCGTGCTCGTGGCGTGGCGCCGCCTGGAGGACGTCCCGGCGGACCTGTCGGCCGCGCGCGCGTGGCTCTTCGGCGTCGCCCGCAAGACCCTGCAGAACACCCGGCGCCGCGAAGACAGGGCCGAGGCCGTCGCGGTGCGTCTCGCCGAGGTCCTCCGCGGTCCTGCGGATGCCGGCCACCACCCCGACCTGGTTGCCTGCCGGGTCGACATCGCCGCAGCGTGGCCGCTGCTGAGGCCGTCTGAGCAGGAGGCGATCGCGCTCTCCGTCCTGGACGGACTCAGCGCGCCTGAGGCGGCAGCGGTGCTGGGGATCGCACCCACCGCCTTTCGCCTGCGGCTGTCCCGTGCCCGGCGCACCCTGCGCCGCCATCTCGACTCCACGAGCGCCGCCTCGCCGGTCGGCCACCTTGCTCCCGAGAGGAGCCCCCGATGAGAGGGCACAGTGCCGACATCGTCACCGCAGCCCTGCGCGACCTCGACCCCGCACCCAGAGCGGAGCTGACCGGGGAGGAGCTCGACCGGGCCGACGCGACGTTCGCCCGCATCGTGGCGACGCCCTGTGACGAGCCCGTCCGGGGAGAGCCGGATCGACCGCCTCGGAGTCGGAGGCGGCTGCTTGTCGCTGCTGGTCTGGCCGGCACGGCCGGTGTCGCCATCCCCCTGCTGCTCGGTGGCAGCAGCGCCTACGGATCGTGGACGCCGACGCCCGTACCCCTCACGGGTGTCGGCGCGGCCAGGGCCGCCACCACCTGCCGCGCCGACCTCGACGCACCTGACCGGGGAGAGCGCGTCGCGGTGGCGGAGCGACGTGGCGGATGGACCTACGTACTGCTCGCCGGCCCCGGGACGGAGGCGATCTGCCTGATGCCCGACGACCTCGTCGGGCTGGGGCCGACCGACCGAGGGGAGTTCTTCGGAAGCTACGACACGGACGCGGCCGCGCCCCCGAGGCTCGGCCCGGACCGCATCGACGAGGCCACGAACATGCAGTGCAGCACCGACGAGGGCTGGTTCCTCTGGGTCGAGGGGTACGTCGGCGGCGACGTCACCGGTGTCACCGTGCACACCTCCACAGGCCTCGACGTCGAGGCCTCGGTCTCCGGCAACCGGTTCGCTGCATGGTGGCCGTCCACCACGCCGAGCTCCGACCACCCTGCTGAGACGTGGTCGTACACCCTGCACCTCGCCGACGGGAGCACCCGAAGGGTGCGACGATGACGCCCGCGGTCCCCGGTGACGGGAGCGCGGGCCTGGCGACTCAGGTCGCGAAGCCTGCGTGCACGTGGTCGTGGTGCGTGCGGTCGCTGAAGAACTGCGGGGCAGCGCCGAGCAGGTAGGGTCCACCGACGTTGTAGGAGCCCGCCGCCGCGGCGGCTTCCATGTAGCCGGTGACCAGGCGCCGGGGCGTGGCGGCGTCGACCACGGGATGCCCGTCGATGCGCCAGGTGTCGAAGGCCCGTCCCGGCGGATGGTCGCTCGGGCGGTCGGTGCCGAACACCAGGAGCGGATGGCCGGAGCGCACCACGCTCACCCCGATGCGGTGGCGCCGCGCGAGGGTCAGCATGGCGGTGAGCACGCTGTCGTGGACGTGCCCCGACAGGACATCGGCGTGCGCGGCGGGCGGCAGGTCGATTCGCGGGTGCGTGAGCACCTCGTCGGCGGCCGCCGACAGCTGGTGGGCGGGAGGTCCCGGCCGCGAGGGATGCACCGCGGTCACCCGCCATCGCGTCCGGGTCCGCCCGGTCCGCGCCACCCGCACGTCGTACGTCGCACCGCCGGTGCGGAGCCGGCCATGGCGGTCGATGTGCCAGGACCGGGTGACCACCAGCACGCTGGCGGAGCGTTCCAGCAGGCCGCCGTACTGAGCGTCCACGACCTCGACGGCGGATCGCCTCCCCACACCGTGGCGTTCGATGGCTCGGACCGCCGTCAGCTTCGCGAGCGGGTCGAGGTCGTTCCTGTCCGGTCGCCAGGGCCGGACTCGTGGCAGGGCGGCGTCCGGTGCGGTTGGTGCGGTTGGTGCGGTGCCGCTCGGCACCACCTCCGGGGGCGGAGACGGCGCCGACCTGGGCTCGTGCGCGCGCGAGCACCCGGCCAGCAGGCCGGACGTTGTCAGCAACAGGAGTCCGCGGCGGTCGCACGTGACCACGACTCCAGTGTGGCCCGACGCCAAGGGGGCGGCAGGCGGCGAGGGCGCAGGGTGCACGATGGGCCGTATGGACGGGAACCGGTGGCGGTCTCGCTGGTTCGACCGGGTCAGCTCGGCCGACTTCTGGATGATCGCGGGCCCGATCCTGTTCTTCGTGGCGGTGTTCGTGCTCGTGTTGATCGACTGACCTGACGTGGCGTCGGGACGCAGCCTGGGGACCGGCGCCTCATTCCAGGGGGTTCGCACGCAAGAACCGCACCTCTTCCTGGTCGAGGCGCGTCTGGACCCGGCGTAGCACGATGTCGTCGATGCGCTGCGCGTCGCGCAACTCGAGGAGCGCCTCGCGCCGCCGGGCGATGAGGGCGAGGGAGAGGCTTCGGTACTGGTCGTCGTGCTGGATGACGGGGTCACCCTCCGCGCCGCCGGACGCCAGCAGCTTCCGTTGCTTCTCCAGCTCGTGACGGACCCGGGCGACCACCATCTCGCCGCTGCCGAGCTCGTCGGCCGTTGTGTCGAGTGCATCGATTGCTGCATCCAGGGAGTACACGTCGGCGAACTGGAGTTCCTCCGCGACCGACGTGTCGACCGGCAGCCGGGCGAACCGCACTACTGAGGGCAGGAGCAACGCCTGGAGGAGGGTCAGCACGATGACGCCGCACGTGATCAGCACCATGAGGTCCCTGTCGGGGAACGGGGCGCCCGAGGCAAGTGTGTGCGGGACTGCGAGGACTGCGGCGAGAGACACCGCGCCCCGGAACCCGGCGACCGCGGTGACCGTGCGCTGCCGCGCCGGGACCCGGCGCAACCGCTGGGCAGGACGGCGATCGAGGAGCCGGATGAGGTACGGCGTGGTGTAGACCCACGCCCAACGCACTCCGATCACGACCGCGGTGACGGCGAGGACGTCGACGAGCGCCTGGAACGAGGAGGTGCTGTTCAGCTCACGCAGGGCCGACTGCGCCGAGAGTCCTATCAGGACGAACAGCGAACTGCTGAGCACTGTGGTGGAGAGCGCCCAGAACGGGAGGGCGATCTGGCGCGTCACAGCGCCCGTGATCCGTGGCGTCACCTGGCTCATCCACAGTCCGCAGACGACGACCGCCAGCACGCCGGAGGCATGTGCCGTGTCGGCCAGCAGGAACGCGGCGAACGGTGTCACCAGCATTGCGATGCTCTCGAGCATCGGATCGTCCATCCGGCGGCGAAGCTGCCAGCTGAGCAGCCCTATGAGGGCGCCGGCGAGCACGCCTCCGAGGTAGGACCACGCCAGCATCCAGGTCACGTGCCAGCCGGTGAGCTGCTGCTCGCCGACCGTGACGCCAACAGCCAGCCCGTAGAGGACGAGGGCGGTCCCGTCGTTGACGAGACTCTCGGCGCGGAGCACGGTGACCGTGCGGCGCGGCAGGTCGCCGGCCAGCACGCCGACCGCCGTCGCGTCGGTCGGTGCCAGCGCGGCGCCGAGGACCCAGGCAGGCCCCCAGGCGAGGCCGAGCCCGTGCGCGGCGGCGGCGACCGCAGCAGCAGTGGCGACCACCAGCACGGTGCTGGTGAGGACCACGACGCGCAGGTTGTGGCGGATCTCGCGCAGCGAGGTCGTCACGCTCTCCCAGTACAGCAAGGCGGGCAGGAACAGGAGGAGGACGACCTCCGGGGGCAGCTGAACCTGCCGCAGGTGCGGCACGAACCCGACCAAGAACCCCGTCAGGACCAGGAGGATGGCCGGAGCGATCGGGTAGCGGTGCGCCAGCGCACCGCACGCGACCAGCGCGACACCCAGCAACACGACCAGTTCGAGTCCGAACACCCACTCATCTTGGCCAGCCTCGCGCCGGTCGGCCAGACCGGGCCCGGCGGCGAACGCGCCGGTGGCGTCGGCGCGCTTCGACCCGACCGGAACCGTCATGCCGCACAATGGGGCGGCTGCGGCTCCCACTCCGGGAGCGGCGAACGACCCCTTCCTTGACCGCGAGAGGCGCAACGAGGTGCTGGCGATACTGATCAGCAGTGGGCTGGCGTTGGTCTGCTCGCTGTTCGGGACGCGACTGGCCATCGCCTGGTTCACGAAACGCGGCTTCGGGCAGCCGATCAGGGTCGACGGCCCCACGACCCACCACATCAAACGGGGCACGCCCACCATGGGTGGTCTGGTGATCGTGCTGTGCGCCACGGCGGCCTACCTCGTCGCAACGATGGTGACCGGCGGCCGGCCCAGCGCCAGCGCCTGGCTCCTCCTTCTACTCTTCTTCGGGTGCGGTGCCGTCGGATTCCTCGACGACTTCATCAAGGTCCACACCCAGAACAACCAGGGGCTGAGCAGCCGCGCCAAGATGGCCGGACAGACGGTGGTCGCCCTCGGGTTCGGTCTCCTGGCGACCCGATGGTTCGCCGATGAACGAGGCATCAGACCCGCCTCGGAGTACATCTCCACCACGCGCGACTGGGGGATCAAGCTGCCCCTGGTCGTGGTACTGCTCGTGATCTGGTTCATCGTGACGGCGACGTCCAACGGCGCCAACCTCGCGGACGGTGCCGACGGGCTCCTTGCCGGCACCTCGGCGATGGTCTTCGGCGCCTACACGTTCGTGAACATCTGGCAGAACAACCAACTGTGCGGATCCACCAGGCCCACCGTGGTGCAGTCCCAGTGCTACCAGGTGCGCGACCCTCTCGACCTCGCTGTCCTGGCGGCGGCGATCGCCGCCGCCGCCATGGGCTTCCTGTGGTGGAACGCCAAACCGGCCCGGATCATCATGGGCGACGTCGGTTCGCTGGCCATCGGGGGTGCCCTGGCCGGGTTCGCGATCATGTCAAGGACCGAGCTCCTCCTGGCCGTGATCGCGGGACTCTTCGTGCTCGAGACGTCGTCCGTGCTCCTGCAGATGAGCTACTTCAAGCTCACCAGACGCATCACGGGCACGGGACGCCGCATCTTCAGGATCGCCCCGATCCACCATCACTTCGAACACCTGGGGTGGGACGAGGTCACGGTGGTCATCCGCTTCTGGATCATCGCCGGCCTGGGCGTGGCGGCCGGCCTCGGCATCTTCTACGGCGATTGGCTCATCTGACCTCGTCCCGGCTGCCGACGTACGCCGGAGCCGCTCAGTCCTCGATGTGCGCGGCCCCCTGCCGCTTCAACGCGTCGAGGCCGTCTCGCATGGCTCGCAGCTGCTCCGGTGAGTGACCGACCCAGTCGACCAGCTCGCCCACGACGCGCAACGGCTCGCGGCTGCGGAAGGACCGGGTCGGATTGCCGGGGAACTTCTTGTCCGTGACGTTGGGATCGTCCTCGAACTCGCCGGTCGGCTCGACCACGTAGATGCGTCCGCGGCCTTCGCCTGCAGCGAGCTCGGCACCCCAGGTGGCGGCGTCGAGGGTCGCGGTGAAGTAGACGTAGTTCATCACCCGCCCCTCCTCGAAGTTCGACTCGCGGCCGGGCACCAGCACCTCGCCGACGGCGAGATCCGCCTTCGTGCCGTGCAGGAAGACACCCGGCTCGTAGACCTCGAACGGCACGGGGGCCCGCATGGCGCTCATGCGCCGACACTAGTGGCACGTGGCGCGACCCGGTCGAAGTCACCCGAGCCACACTCACCCGCAACGGACGAAGCCGACCCTGCACCGGCTGCCGCACCATGGAGGACGGTGCTCGAGACATCATCGGCATTCACGACGGTCATGGACGACTTCGCTCGCGCCTTCGAGGCGCTCGGTGCGGCCGTGCTCGTCGTGGGAGTGCTGTGGTCAGGAGCGCTGGCGATCATCGCCTGGCGCCGCACAGGAAGCGGGCGCGCGGCGTACGACGTGCTCCGGCGGGCGTTCGGCGGAACCCTGCTGCTCGCGCTGGAGGTCCTGGTGGCCGCCGACCTGATCCGCACCGTGGCGGTCGCACCGACGCTGGACAACGTCCTCGTGCTGGGGCTGATCGTGGTGATCAGGACGCTGCTCAGCTTCTCCCTGGAGACGGAGATCGAGGGAGTACCGCCATGGCGGCGCGCGATGCTGAGCGGTGCAGCGGTCGTCGGCCGGAGCACCCGATCGGTCCTTCAGGACGAGGACCCACGGTCGCGCCCGCCGACCTCGCGGTGAGGCGAGCCCGCGGACCCAGCCACCCGGTGGGCCGACCAGCAGGTGGGTTCCAAAGGCCCGGCCGCACGGGCCCTTCGGCACATTTCCGGACACGCTGGCACTGAGACGGTGGGGGCATGACGATGAACAGCGGTGCGGCGCGCGGCGGTCGAGGGCTGATGCTCGGCCTGGCGACGGCGGGGTTCGCGATCAACTTCTGGGCCTGGGCGCTCCTCAGTCCCCTGGGCCCGCTGTTCCGCGATCAGGGCACTCTCGGTGCACTGACCGACGCCCAGGTCGCGCTGCTCGTCGCGGTGCCGGTGATCGTGGGGTCGGTGGGCCGCATCCTCGCGGGAGCGCTGACCGACAGGCTGGGCGGGCGCGTCATGTTCACCGCGGTGTCCGCGCTGACCATCGTCCCGGTGCTGTTCATCGGCTTCTACGGCCAGACCAGCTATCCAGCCCTGATCGTGGGCGGGTTCTTCCTCGGCATCGCCGGGACAGCCTTCGCCGTCGGCGTGCCCTTCGTCAACGCCTGGTACCCGCCGGAGCGCCGCGGGCTGGCGGTCGGCATCTTCGGCGCCGGGATGGGCGGCACCGCCATCAGTGCGCTGACCACGGTGAAGCTTTACACCGGCGTCGGTGACAAGGCCCCGTTCCTGGCCACCGCGGTCGCGTTGGCCGTCTTCGCCGCCATCGCCTGGTTCGTCATGAGGGACGCCCCGGGTCGGAAGGCGCCGACAGTCTCCCTGTGGCGCAGGCTGACGGCGAACGCCCGCCTGCCGATCACCTGGCGGGCAGCGCTCCTCTACGCGGTCGCGTTCGGGGGTTACGTGGCCTTCTCGGTCTACCTGCCTGCCTACCTCAAGACGGCCTACGGGCTGACGCCGGCGGACGCGGCCGACCGGATGGCCGGCTTCGTGCTGGTGGCGGTGCTGATGCGCCCGGTCGGTGGCTGGCTCTCGGACCGGCTCGGTCCGATCCCGGTGCTGACGGCCGGGTACGGCGTGGTCGCCCTCGGTGCCGCTGTGGCCGCCACCACGCCCATTCTCGAGCACGTGGGCACCGTCGCCTTCCTGGCGATGGCCGCGGCCCTGGGGTCGGGCAGTGGAGCCACCTTCGCCCTGATCGCAAAGGTCACCGAGCCGGCACGGGTCGGCGGTGTCACCGGCATCGTGGGAGCGGCCGGAGGGCTTGGGGGCTTCGTGCCGCCGCTGATCATGGGGTACGTCTACGGCCGCACCGACTCCTATGCCATCGGCCTGGGCCTGCTGTCCGCCACCGCGGCACTGGCCGCCGTGCTGACCCTCACCGCGGTCCGTCATCTCCTCCCGCGAGGAGCCCGAGCACCCGAACCCGCGCGATCTCCGGTGCTGCGATAGTCCCCGGGTCCAGCGGGTCGCCGAAGGCGACCCGGCAGCAGGCGCGCTGCCGCGGGCTGCCGTCGCGGGGCAGCACCTGGGCGGTCCCGGTCAGGGCCACGGGCACCACCGGGACACCGGTGTGCTCGGCGAGCCGGAACGCACCGGAGTGGAACCTTCCCAGCGAGCCGTCCCGGCTGCGGGTGCCTTCGGGGAAGACCACCACGATCCGGCCCTGACGCAGGTGCCGGTCCAGGGACCGCAGGTCCGCCCAGCCTCCGCCGCCTCGACGGACCGGTCGTCCGCCGGTGAGCAGCCGGCAGACCAGGGCCCGCCGCCGGCTGGCGAACCAGTGATCGGCCGCGGCCGCGACGACCGGTGCAGCCGCCGCCGGAAGCGCGGCGAGCAACGCCGCGGTGTCGGCGTGGCTGGAGTGGTTGGCGACCAGCACGCACGCGTCGGTCGGCACCGGACCGGTGACCTCGAGACCACCGGCGCCGACGCGGAAGCTGGCACGCCAGAGCAGCCGGCGCAGGGCAGCACCGGCGCGGTGGCGCCGGCCCACCCGCGGGCCCACTCGCGGGGCCCCGTCACGACCGCCGGTGACCGGCGCGGCCGGGGCGCTCATGCCAGCACCCACGCGAGCGGCAGCACGACGAGCAGTGAGTCCACCCGGTCCAGCAGGCCTCCGAAGCCCGGCAGCCAGCCCCCGGCGTCCTTCACGCCAGCCTGCCGCTTGAGCATCGACTCCAGCAGGTCACCGACCACCCCACCGAGGCCGATGGCGGCCACCCAGGCGACGCTGAAGCTCCCCGCCGCCAGCAGGACCAGCGACGTGCCGGCCACGGCACCGAGCACACCGCCGACGGTCTTGTTCGGCGACAGCGGCGTCAACGGCCTGCGGGTGAAGGAGAACCGACGGCCGAGCGTGCCACCGCACCACGCGGCGACATCGGCGGCGGCAGCGGCGAAGCACACCAGGTAGGCGTCGTGCCACAGCAGCACCAGGTGGGCCAGCGACCAGCAGATCCAGACCACGCCGAACGCGGCCAGGCAGGCCCGGCGGAACCCCGTCGAGGTGTCTCCGGCCAGGAGGGGCAGCGCGGCGGTGGCCAGCGCAAGCAGCGGGGTGAGGGCCAGCCCGGAGGGAGCGAGCAGCGCGAGCAGAGGAAAGGCCACGGCAAGGCCGGCGAGCACCGCGGTGTCACGCCGGGGCAGCGAGACCAGGCCCGCGTACTCCCGGACGGCCTGCACGCCGATGACGGCGGCCACAGCAGCGGTGGGCGCGGGGCCCAGCCAGATCGGGATCCCGACCACCGGCGCGATGGCGGCCCAGGTCAGCCAGCGGCGACGCAGCTCGGCCTTGCCCGACAGCGCGACGGCCGTCCCGGCGACGAGGAGCAGGACCAGGGTGACCCAGAAGAAGAAGACGGCGCGGCCGCTGGTGTCGAGGTGCAGGGCACCGAGGTGCAGGTGCAGCCCCCACGCCTGCCAGTGCGCCCACGGCAACGCGGTCATGCGACACCGCCCTGGCTCGTGAGCTCCCGGTGGGCCGCGCGCAGCCGCAGGCCGGTGGTGAGCAGAGATCCTGCGATGACGGCTCCGGCGATCCAGCCCAGCATCCCCGGGGCCGCGGCGGCGATGACCGCGGCGAGGCAGCGTTCGGTCTTCCCGAAGGGTCCGCCGTTGCTGCGCGACGCGCCGGCACCGGCCGCGGCCAGCGCCGCGAAGGTGGGCAACGAGGCTGCCACCGCGGCGACGAGCACGAGCGATGTGGTGCCCGCGCCGTTCGTGCGGAGCGCCAGCGCAGCCAGCCCTGCGAAGACGAGCAGGTCGCTGAGGCGGTCGCCGACCTCGTTGAGGACGAAACCCCACGGACGGGACACTCCTCGGGCCCGTGCGACGGCGCCGTCGAGGTTCGCGCCGGCCAGTCTCGCGGCGAGGAGGAGCGCGGCGGCGGGCCAGCAGCCCAGGGCCACCGACAGCCCGGCTCCCGCTCCCGCGCCGATGCCGGCACCGGTGAACCAGTCCGGGCTGATGCGGTGCGTCACGGCCCAGCGGGTCACGACCGCCAGGCGCGCCGAGTACCACGGCTTGAGGGCGTAGAGCCCGGATGGGGGTGGTGCTGTGCGCATCGCCAGTCCGCTCCTTCGAGTCGGGGCCGACGCCGGGATCGGCGCCTGCACCTCACTCTCCGCGGATCCGCCGGCCGGGGCCTGAGCGCAGATACTCAAAGCGCCGCCGAGCCCTACTCAGCTTCGTCGGCGGCGCTCCCGCCCGTCCCCGGGGGTCATGCGCAGGGGCGGGTCTCGTGCGCCTGTCCGTGCCGCCGGTCCAACGCCAGCACCGCCGTCCGGTCGATGTGGGCCGGGTCGAGCAGGCGCACCTCGCCTTCGCCCTCGAGCACCCCGTCGTCGTAGCCGAGCGTGATCCCGACCCGCTCCACGAGACGCAACGACGCCGTGTTCGTCGGCAGCACGCTGGCTCGCGCCCGGCGGATCCCCCGGCTGGCGGCAACAGTGGTGATCAGGTCCAGCAGCACCGTCCCGAGACCGCGGCCCTGGTAGGCGTCGACCACCTCGAAGGCGACCTCGGCCGTGTCCGGTGCGGTCCGGACGAACCGGGCGATCCCGGCCGGAGTGCCGTCCACCGACGCCACCCACGCCACGTGGTCGCACCCGTCGACGTCGGTCAGCGCGGCGATGCTCGAGGCAGGCAGCTCGGCCATGCCGACGAGGTACCGGTTCGCCCGTGACTGCACGGACATGCCCGCGAAGACCGCCAACAGCGGCTCGCGTTCGCCCCGCCGCAGTGGCCGGAGGTCCGCGGCCCCGTGGCGCAGCACGGCGCGCACCGCCTCGGGCCGGCGGAAGGAGATGAGGGTCATGGGGACCTCCTGGAGGAACGACCGGCCCCAGCGTCGAGGACCGGCCTTCCCCGGCCCTTCCCGCCCCGGGGACGGCAGGGGAAGGCCGGAGAAGGCAGTGAGAAGGTCGCCCGGCAACGGTGGACGCCATGACCACGACGCAGATCGGTGCCTCCGCCCGGCGAACCCGGGCGGTCACCCGACACGACATCGCGCTGTTCACCGAGCTGACCGGTGACCGCAACCCCATCCACTACGACGACGAGCTGGCCGGACGTTCCCGGTTCGGAGCGGTCGTGGTGCAGGGCGGCGTCACCTCCGGACTGCTCAACGCGCTGGTCGCCGAGCAGCTGCCGGGCCCCGGCAGTGTCTTCCTGGAGGTGTCCTGGCGGTTCCTCCACCCGGTGCAGCCAGGAGACGTGATCACCGCCGAGGCCATCGTCACGGCGACACACGCGGAGAAGCCGGTGACCACGCTGGCCACCCGGATCACCAACCAGCACGGTGTCGTCGTTTTGGACGGGACAGCGGTCGTCTGGCGCGACCCGTCCGTCGCCCGCGAGTCCGGGAGTCGCGGTCACCCATCACGTGCCGGAACGACCGGCGCGACCGAACCGAGCCCCGAGGAGGACTCATGACCACCACCGCAAGCTCCCATCTCAACGGCGTCGACGTATCCACGCTCATGGCGACCCGCGAAGCCGTCCGGGCGCAGAACGACATCGCGAAGTTCCGGTTCCGGGCCAGCAACACCTGGCTCAACGGAGCGCACAGCCGCTCGACCTACGAGGGCTTCTACGGCGCCGGCCAGGAGATGGTTCACCGGCGCCCGACGGTCGTGGAGGCCGACCACCCGGAGGTGCTCGTCGGCACCGACGAGGCCCCGACGCCGGTGGAGTACCTGCTCCACGCGATCGCGTCCTGCCTGACCGCCGGGGTGGCGAACATCGCCGCCGCCCGCGGCGTCGAGCTGACCAGCGTCTCCTCGACCGTCGAGGGCGACGCCGACCTCCTCGGCGTCCTCGGGCTCTCCGACGGCACCGTACGCAACGGCTACGAGCAGATCAGGGTCACCTTCCACATCGAGGGCGACGCCGACGAGGAGACCCTGCGCGGGATCGTCGAGCAGTCCCGTCGCCGCTCGGCCGTGTACGACGCACTCACCAACCCGACCCCCGTCGTCATCGACGTGGTGGCCGGCTGATCACACCACGGCCCGGCCGGGAACACCATCGACCCGGCCGGGCCGGCCCCATCCCGACCACGAAGGAACCCCCATGACCCCCATCGAGACCGTCGACACCGTCGTCATCGGCGCCGGCCACGCCGGGCTGGCCGTCAGCCGGCTGCTCACGGACGCCGGCCACGACCACGTCGTGCTCGACCGCGGCCGCGTCGGCGAGCGTTGGCGCAGCGAGCGCTGGGACTCCCTCCACCTGCTCACCCCGAACTGGCTCACCCGGCTGCCGGGCTGGTGGTACGTCGGCCCCCAGCAGGACGGCTACATGAGCGCCGCCCGGTTCGTGCGGCACCTGGAGCGGTACGCCGCGTCCTTCTCGGCCCCGGTCGTCGGCGGTACGACGGTGCACGCGCTGTCCGCGCGACGCGGCGGCTACCGGCTCGACACCGACCGGGGGATCTGGCACGCCCGGCAGGTCGTGGTGGCCACCGGCCCGCACGGTGCTCCGCACATGCCTGCCGGAGTCGCCGGCGCCGGCCCGGAGACCGAGGTGGTCACCTCCACCGGGTACCGGAACCCGGGCCAGCTCGCGCCCGGCGGTGTCCTCGTCGTCGGCGCCTCCGCATCCGGGGTGCAGATCGCCGACGAGCTGGTCCGCGCCGGCCGCGACGTCACCCTCGCCGTCGGAAGGCACACCCGGATGCCTCGCCGTTACCGCGGGATGGACGTCTTCTGGTGGCTGGAGAAGACCGGCAGGCTGGCCCGAACGATCGACACCATGTCCGACCCGCAGGCTGCCCGCGCCGAGCCGAGCCTGCAGCTGGCCGGCCGCAACGAGCCCGACCGCCACGACGCCGACCTCGACCTGGCCGCGCTGCAGCGGCAAGGCGTCCGGCTGACCGGCCGACTGCGGGAGGTCGCCGGGGGCACCGCCTCCTTCGCCGACGGCCTGGGGGACACCGTCGCGCGGGCGGACCACGCGATGCACCGCTTCCTCGACGCGGTCGACCACTACGTCGAGCAGGCGGGACTGACCCGCGAGGTGTGGCCGGCCACCCGTCCGGCCGCGGTGCAGAGCCAGGATGCACCGCGTCGGCTCGACCTGCGCGCGGAAGGGATCAGCACCGTGGTCACCGCGACGGGACACCGGCCGGCCCACCCCTGGCTGAGGGTGGACGTCACCGGGGCCGACGGCCACATCCGGCAGAGCCGCGGGGTCACGCCGGCGCCGGGGCTCTACGTGGTCGGCCAGCGGTTCCAGCATCGCCGGGACTCCTCGTTCATCGACGGTGCCCGGCACGACGCCCGGCTGGTGGTCGGCCACCTGCTCCGCCGGGCCGGCCACGCGGACGACACCGCCGAGGAGTCAGTCGCATGACCCGCTATGACGTCGTGGTGGTCGGGGGCCGCGTCGCCGGTGCCTCCACCGCGCTGCTGCTGGCCCGAGGAGGACTGCGCGTCGCGCTGCTCGACCGCGGTGCCTACGGCACCGACACCCTGTCCACGCACGCGCTGATGCGGCCGGCGGTGCTCCAGCTGTCCCGCTGGGGCCTGCTGGAGGAGGTCCGGGCAGCCGGGACGCCACCGGTGCGCCGGACCACCTTCCACTACGACGATGTCGCTCCGGTGCCGGTCTCCATCCGGCCCAGCCCGGGCGTGGACGCGCTCTACGCACCGCGTCGACACCTGCTCGACCGGATCCTGGTCGACGCCGCGGCCGCCGCCGGCGTCGACGTACGGCACGGCACCACGGTGACCGGGCTGCTCCGCGACTCCGGCGACGGCCCCGTCACCGGGGTCCGGACCGCACAGCATGGCGACGTCCGTGCGGCGTTGACCATCGGTGCGGACGGCGTGCGCTCCGTCGTGGCGCAGCAGGCCGGCGCTCCCGTGCTCCACCGGGGCACGGCGGCGGGTGCGGTGCTCTACCAGCACGTGACCGGGTCCCGGCCCACCGGCTACGAGTGGGCGTGGGCGAACCACGCGGCCGCCGGACTGATCCCGACCAACGACGACCAGGCCTGCCTGTTCGTCAGCACGGCACCGGAGCGGTTGCGGGCCCTGCGCAGGGCCGGGACGCAGGCGGCGCTCGACGCGCTCGTCGCCGACATGCCGGCGTCCTTCCGTGACCTGGTCGCGGGCGCGCAGCCGGCAGGCCGGCTGCACGGCTGGTCCGGAGTCCCCGGCCTGGTCCGACGGCCCTGGGGGCCGGGGTGGGCGCTGGTGGGCGATGCCGGCTACTTCAAGGACCCGATCACCGCCCACGGCATCACCGACGCGCTCCGCGACGCCGAGCTGCTCGCCGACGCGACGCTCGACACCTTCGCCGGGCGCCCGCAGGCGGTCGCGATGAGCTGCTACCAGGCCATCCGCACTGCTCTGTCCCGACAGCTGCTCGCGGTCACCGAGCACGTGGCGGGCTACGCCTGGGACTCCGAGGAGGTGCGGGGCCTGCTGCGGCAGGTGAGCGCGTCGATGAGCGACGAGCTGGAGCACCTGGAGGCGCGCGGCTCGACGCTCCCTGCGCCTCGACACCTCACGGACCCGTGGGTAGCGTGAGCGCGTCAGGAGATGGGCAAGACGCATGGCAGTCCGCATCAGGATGCTCGGCGGCTTCGGGGTCACCGTGGACGACGTACCCGTCCCCTCCGAGGCCTGGTCGCGCCGTCAGGCGGCGGCTCTCGTCAAGGTGCTCGCGCTGACCGCCGGGCGCCGGCTGCACCGCGAGCAGGTCCTCGACGCGCTGTGGCCGGGCCTGCCACCCGAGACCGCGACCCCGCGCCTGCACAAGGCGGCGCACTACGCCCGCCGCGCCCTCGGGAGCCCGGGCGCGGTGGTGCTGCGCAACGACGTGGTGCTGCTCTTCCCCGAGGCAGAGGTCTGGGTGGATGCGGCCGAGTTCGAGCGGCGCGGCGCCGAGGCGCTGTCGGACGGCGCGTCGCACGCCGCCACCGTGCTCGAGCTGCACCGGGGACCGCTGCTGCCCGAAGACCTCTACGAGCCGTGGGCCGAGCAGGCCCGCGAGGCCGTCCGGCGCCGCTACCTGGACCTGCTCCGCCGGGCCGGCCGTTGGGAGGACCTCGTGCGCGAGGAGCCGGCCGACGAGCAGGCGCACCTGGCGTTGGCGCAGGGGTACGCCGACCGTGGAGATGTGCGCGCCGCCCTGCGCCAGCTCGAGCGGCTCGACCAAGTGCTGCGGCACGAGCTGGGCAGCGGGCCCTCCCGGGAGGCGCGGGCGCTGCACGACCGGCTGCTGCAGCGCACGCCGACGGTGCCGGCGCAGGACGGCCGGCTCTTCGGCCGTCGCGGCGTCGGTGACCTGCTGCGGAGCCGGCTCGAGCAGACCGAGGCCGGCCGGGGCGGGACCCTGGTGCTGGCCGGGCCGCCCGGAGTCGGCAAGTCCTCGGTGCTGGCACACGCCGAGGCGCTGGCGCGGCGCCGCGGCTGGCGGACCGGTCACGGGACCGCGACCGCGGTCGAGGGGTCGTGGCCCTACGCGCCCGTGCTGGAGGCGCTCGGGGACCTGTGCCGGCAGCATCCGGCGCTGCTGGACGGGCTCGGCGACACCTACCGCGCGGAGATCGAGAAGGCCCTGTCGGGGCACGACGTGCCGTGGAGCGGGGAGTCGGGGCACCAGCGGCTGTTCGTCGCCACCGCAGAGCTGCTCCGGCTCGCCGCCAGCGGCCACGGGCTGCTCCTCGTCGTCGACGACGTCCACGAGGCGGACGAGGCGTCGCTGCGGTTGCTGCACTACCTCTCCCGGTGCGCGGTCACCGAGCCGGTGCTGGTCGCCCTGGCCCACCGACGCCCGGCGACGCCGGCGCTGGCCGAGATGGTCGACAGCCTGGTGACGCGTGGCAGCGGCACCCGCCTGGAGCTGGCGCCGCTGTCGAGCGCGGCGACGGCCCGGCTGGTCGCCGACCGGTTCCCCGACCTGTCGCGCGCCGCGGTCGCGGAGGTCTCCTCGGTGAGCGGCGGGCTTCCGTTCCTGGCCCTCGAGCTCGCCCGCCACAAGCTCGACGGCCAGGGCTCCGGCCTGCTGCCGGCGCTGCCCGCGGACGCGCTTCGCACGCTGCAGCGCGTCGCGCTGCTCGGGGAGACGTTCAGCACCGACGAGCTGCTGGCGGTCTCCGGGGCCCCCGAGGAGGAGGCCTATGCCCACCTCGAGGCCGGGCTCGCGGCGATGCTGGTCGAGCCGTGCGAGGGCGGCTACTGCTTCCGGCACGCCTTGGTGCGGGAGGCGCTGCTCGACCAGCTCTCGGCGTACGACGCCTCCACGGCCCGGCGCGAGGTGGCCGACCGGCTCGCCACCCTCGGTGCGGCGCCGGGCCGGATCGCGCACCAGTACCTGGCGGCCGGTCTGCCGTCACGGGCGGTGCCCTTCGTGCTGCGCGCCGTGGAGACCGCCGGTGCGCTGGGTGCCTACCGGGACGCCCTGGCACTGACCGACGCGGTGCGGGAGCATGCCGGACCGGCCGCGCGGCCCACGCTGCTGGCCCGGCGTGGCGACCTGATGATGGCGCTGGGCGATCCGGAGGCGGTGACGGCCTACCAGGAGGCGGTGTCGGTCACCACCGGCACCAAACGGCGGCTGGTCCGTGCCCGCCTGGCCAGGGCGGCCTGCTTCACCGGTGACCTCGACACGGCGCGTGCCGCGCTCGCCGGCCTGGAGCCGGTCGGCGACGAGGCCGACGCCCCGATCCTGCTCGCCCGCGGCAACGTGGCCTACTTCAGCGGCGACGTCGACACGGCCTGGCTGGTGGCAGGGCAGGCGCGTGACCTGCTGCAGGCCCCGGAGGACCCCTGGCAGCTGGTGGACCTGGTCTCCCTGCAGGGGCTGATCGCCCATCGCCGTGGCGAGTGGTTCGACCGGTTCCGGCTGGAGCTGCGTCGCACCCAGGGCCAGGAGCGCCTGGTGACCGCGGTCTTCGACGCCCACCTGTGCGTGGCCGAGTACCTGCTCTACGGGCGGGTGCCCTACCACGAGGTGATCGCCGACAGCGAGCAGCTGCGCCGCCGCGCCGCGCAGGCGGGGGCGCTGCGTGCGGTGGCATTCGCGACCGCGCTGATCGGCGAGGCGGCGCTGATGATGGATGACCTGGACCGGGCGGAGCGCGAGCTGGAGGAGGCCGTCGAGCTGCACCGCGAGGTGGATGCCACCGCCGGAGAGGCGCACAGCCTGCAGCGCCTCGCCCAGGTCCGGCTGGCCCGCGGCGACCGCCAGGAGGCGCAGCGGCTGCTGCACCGGGCGCTGCCGCTGGCGCGCTGGTCGGTCATCGGCGCGCACGTGCTGCCCCGGATCTACGGTTCGATGATCGAGGCGTCGGCAGACCCGGTCGCCGCCCGTGCGGTGGTGGACCAGGCCGACGCGACACTGGGCGAGAACGACCACTGCAGCTTCTGCTCGGTGATGCTCGAGGTGCCGGCGACCGTCGCGTGTGCCGACGTCGGCGACCTGGAGGGGGCTCGCCGGCACCTGGCCGCCGCCACCGTGTCGACCGAGCTGTGGGAGACCAGCGTGTGGCAGGCGGCGGTGCTCGAGGCCCGGGCGCACGTTGCCCGGGCGGAGGATCGAGCGGAGG
>DATDNR010000127.1:0-60073 GCA_036518175.1 Marmoricola sp. | reverse complement strand
TCGGCCGCCAGTGCGGCGGCTCCGAGCGGTCCGGCGGTGGTCATGCCGCAGAGTCTTCGGCCCCTGTTGACACAGTGTCAACAGGGGCCGGGTGCGGGGTTGCTCACGCCGCGGGTGGCACCCCGGGCTCAGGCGTCGGTGGCGGGCTCCTGCGCCTCATCGGCCTGCGCATCGTCGGCCTGCGCCTCGGCGGCCGGGGACTCGTCCTCGGCCGCAGGCTCCCCGATGCTGCCGTCGGGGCGGAGGTTCTTCAGGTCCACGGCGTTGCCGGAGGCGTCGGTGATGGTGGCACCCTCGACGATCAGCGCCAGTGCCTTGCCGCGCACGACCTCACCGACCATCTCCGGGATGTGGTTGTGCTCGACCATGTGCTTGACGAACTCGTCGGGGTTCTGACCGGACTGCTGGGCGCGCTGGAGCAGGTGCTGGGTGAGCTCGTTCTGGTCGACGCCGAGCTCCTCCTTCTTGGCGACCTCGTCGAGCAGGAACTGCGCGACCATCCCGTCGCGGACCTGCTTCTCGAGATCGGCGTCGAACTCGTCGACGGTCTGCTTCTGCTCGTCGAGGTAGGACTGCAGGTTCATCCCGGCGTACATCAGCTGCTGCTCGATGTCCTGCTTGCGCGCGGCGATCTCGCGCTCGACGAGGGTGTCGGGCAGCGGCACCTCGGCAGCGTCGAGCAGCTTCTCCAGCACCGCGTCGCGCGCGGCGGCGGCCTGCTCGAGGCGCTTCTGGCGCTCGAGGCGCGTGCGGACGTCGTCGCGCAGCTCCTCGATGGTGTCGAACTCCGAGGCCGTCTGGGCGAACTCGTCGTCGAGCTCGGGCAGGTCCTGCTCCTTGACTGCGGAGACCTTGACGTTGACGTCCACGTCGTCGCCGGCGAGGTCGCCGCCGAGCAGCTGGGAGGTGAAGTCGCGGTCCTCGCCGGCCTTCAGCCCACGGATCGCCTCGTCGATGCCGGAGAGCAGCTCGCCGGACCCGACCTTGTAGGAGTAGCCGCTGACCTCGCCGCCCTCGACCGGCTCGCCCTCCTTGGTGGCCCTCAGGTCGATGGTGACCACGTCACCTTCCTGCGCCTCGCGGTCGACCTCGCGCAGCGTGGCGAACCGCTCGCGCAGCGACTCCACCTGCTCGTCGACGTCCGCGTCCGTCACCTCGACGTCGTCGACCTGGACCTCGAGGCCGTCGTAGCCCGGGACGTCGATCTCCGGCTTGACGTCGACCTCCGCGGTGAACGCGAAGACGTCGTTGTCCTCCAGCCGGGTGACGTCGATCTCGGGCTGGTCCAGCGGCTGCAGGTCGTTGTCCTGCAGGGCCTTGACGTAGAGGTCCGGCAGCGCCTTGTTGATGGCCTCCTCGAGCACCGGGCCACGCCCGACCTGGCGGTCGATGACCGGCGGCGGGACCTTGCCCTTGCGGAACCCCGGCACGTTGATCTGGCGGGCGATGGCCTGGTACGCCGCGTCGAGGCTCGGCTTGAGCTCCTCGAAGGGCACCTCGACGGTGATCTTGGCCCGGGTGGGGCTCAACGTCTCGACGGCGCTCTTCACAGGTCTTTCTCCTCTTGGTCGGGGCCCGGATCGGGGGTGGGGACGTGGGTCGGGGCGACAGGACTCGAACCTGCGATCTCCTGCTCCCAAAGCAGGCGCGCTAGCCACTACGCTACGCCCCGGTTGCCTGAACCCGGCGAGTCTAGAGGAGAAGCCGGGACGGGCCCCAATCGGGCGTACGACGCTCCCCCACGACTCGCAGACCGGCGGGTTGTGGCTACCATGGTCCGCGCCGAACAGGCACGCGGATGTAGCTCAATGGTAGAGCCCCAGTCTTCCAAACTGGCTACGCGGGTTCGATTCCCGTCATCCGCTCCGATGCACCAGCAGCAGGGCCCGGTCGTCGTCGGTGCCCGAGAGCTGGTCGACAATCCACCGGGCTCCGCCCTGGAAGCCGGTCTGGTAGAGCCGCTGGCCCCGGCCGGCCAGCTTGTCGATGCCGCTGCCGATGTCCCGTTCCGGCGTCTCGACGAGCCCGTCGGTGTAGAGCAGCATGGCGTCGCCGCGCTGCAGCGTGCCCACCACGCACTCGAAGTCGGTGCCCGGGATCAGGCCCAGCACCGGTCCGTCGGAGTCCAGCACCGACCAGGTCCCCGAGCCCGCGCGCAGCCACACCGCCGGCGGGTGTCCGGCCTTGCGCAGCTCGAAGGCGCCCGTGGCCGTGTCGAGGTGCAGGTGGATCGCGGTGGCGAAGCCCTCCTCCCAGTCCTGGCGCAGCAGGTACTCGTTGGCGCTCGGCAGGAAGTCGGCCGGGCCGACAGCCGAGATCAGTCCGCCGAACGCACCTGCGAGCAGCAGCGACCGGGTGCCGGCGTCCACTCCCTTGCCGGACACGTCGACGACGACCATGTCGACCGTGCCGGCGGCGGCGTCGTGGCTGGCGACCACGAAGTCACCGGCGAACGAGGTGCCCCCCGACGACTGGGTGACCGACTCGACGTACCAGCCCTCGGGCAGCCGCGGCATCTTGCCCTGCCGGGTGATCCGGTTGCGCAGGTCGACGAACATCGACTCGCCGCGTGGCCCGGAGACACCGAGGCGGCTGCGCCGGAAGGAGTCGAGCAGCACCAGCAGGCCGATCGTGATCACGACGGTGACCCGGACGAGGTTCTTCACGCCGGTGGCATCGGGGGCCACCGTGAGGATGACGAGCATCGCCACGATGGTGAGCACGACGAACCACGGCAGCAGCCTGGGCCCGAGCCAGAGGCTGGCGAGGAACAGCGGCATCAGCAGCGCGCTGTAGGGCACCACGTCGCGGCGGCTGACCGCGAGCGCGGTGAGCACCACGGTCACCAGGAGCAGGATGGCCAGCGCCGGCTTGTCGGACTGCCTCCAGCGGAACTGCCAGCGCGGGACGAGGTCACTCAGCAGGGCGGGCCGCTGCCGCCTGCTCCTGCCGATCGAGAGTGCCACCAATCCGACCTCGGTCCAGGGGATCACCCGATCCCGATGTGCCGTCGGGTGCCTACCCTACGGCCCGGGAGCGGAACTTCCGCTGACAACGCGGGCACCAGAACAGATTGCGTCCGCCCAGCTCGGTGGTGCGCACGGTCGCGCCGCAGACGTGGCAGGGCTGCCCGGTGCGGCGGTAGACGTAGACCTCGCCGCCGTGGTCGTCGACCCGCGGTGCGCGGCCCATCGCGTCGGGCGAGTGCTCCGGACGCACGGTGTCGATGCGCCCGGTGCGCACGCCCTCGGCCATCAGCTCCACCAGGTCGTGCCACATCGCCAGCCACTGACCGCGGCGCATCGTCCTGCCCGGCCGCATCGGGTCGACGCGGTGCCGGAAGAGCACCTCGGCGCGGTAGACGTTGCCGACGCCGGCGAGCACAGTCTGGTCCATCAGCAGGTCACCGATCGGGCGCGGGCTGCGGCTGATGCGCCGCCATGCCTGCTCCGGGTCGGCGTCCGGCCGGAGTGGGTCGGGGCCGAGCTGCGCCACGATCTCGTCGCGACGCCGGCCGGTCACCAGCTCGCACTGGGTCGCGCCCCGCAGGTCGGCGTACGCGGTGTCGTTCTGCAGCCGCAGCCGCACCTGCCCGACGGGCGCCGGCGCCGGTGCCGGCCGGATCTGCAGACCGCCGATCAGGCCCAGGTGGATGTGCACGAAGCGGTCGCCGGCGAACTCGACGAAGAGGTGCTTGCCTGCGGAGTCCGCACCGACGAGCTCTGCGCCGTCCAGCACCGCGGCGTCGGCGGCGAACCGCCCCTGGGGGCTGCTCACCCGGACGGGCCGGCCGCCGAAGGCCTCCTCGACCTCGAGGGCCAGCCGACGGAGGGTGTGTCCCTCAGGCATCGGGCCCGCGTCCGCGCGCGGACTCCGGCAACGGCGGCAGCTCACCGGTCCGCTCGTAGTCCGCGAGCATGCCGATGCGTCGGGCGTGCCGCTCCTCCCCCGAGAAGTCGGTGTCGAGGAAGATCTCCACGAAGTGCGTCATCTCCTCGACCGTGTGCATCCGCCCGCCCACGGAGACGACGTTGGCGTCGTTGTGCTCCCGCGCCAGCGTCGCCGTCTGCTCGTTCCAGGCCAGGGCCGCGCGCACCCCGGCGACCTTGTTGGCGGCGATCTGCTCGCCGTTGCCGGAGCCGCCGATCACCACGCCACGGCTCCCGTGGTCGGCCGCCACGGCCTCGGCCGCACGGAGGCAGAACACGGGGTAGTCGTCCGCGGCGTCGTAGACGAAGGGGCCGTGGTCGACGGGCTCGTGACCGTGCTCGCGCAGCCAGCCGAGCAGGTGCTCCTTGAGCTCGAGGCCGGCATGGTCGGAGCCGAGGTGGACGCGCATGGCGGTCAGGCTAGCGACGCGCACGCCTCAGCGAAGGTGCAGGTCCACGAACCCGGCGACCTGCCGGGTCAGTGGCTCGGCGGCGTCGAACGCGTCCACGTGCCGCCAGAAGCCGTGGATCATCCCGAGGTATCGGGTGGCCACCACGTTGACCCCCGCCTGGGCCATCCGGCCGGCCAGCTCCTCCCCCTCGTCGCGCAGCGGGTCGTGCTCGGCGGTCACCACCAGCGTGGGCGGGAGCTGGTGCAGCTCCTCGGCGTCGTACGGCGACAGGCGCGGATCGTCGAGGTCTGCGGGGCGGGAGGCGTACTGCTGCCAGTACCAGCCGGCCTCGTCGCGGTCGAGCCCTCCGACCTCGGTGTCGTAGGAGGCGTGCCGCATCCGCGCATCGATGAACGGGTAGATCAGCACCAGCGCGCGGAACCGGCCGGGATGGCGCAGCGCCGCCACCAGCGCGAGGTTCGCGCCGGCACTGTCGCCGTGGACGGCCAGCCGGTCGGTGGCCAGACCGTGGCCTGGTCCCTCCCGCAGCAGCCAGCCCAAGGCGGTGTCGACGTCGTCGGGCGCGGCCGGGAAGGGGTGCTCGGGCGGGCGCCGGTAGTCCACCGACAGCACCGCCGCGGCTGTGCGGTTCGCCAGCCGGCGGCACGCCGCGTCGTGCACGTCGATGTCGTTGAGCGCGAAGCCGCCGCCGTGCAGGTGCAGCAGCACGCCGATCGGCTGGTCGGGACGGTAGAGCCGGCAGCGCACCCCGTCGGCGTCGAGGTCGCACACCTCGGCGACCTCCTCCCGCGGCTCCTCGGCGGCGAGCGCCCGCTGGCGCTCGCGGGCGGCGTGCAGGTCGAAGCCGGCGCCACCGACGGACGGTTCGGTCGCGGAGGCCTCCAGGGCGGCCCGGGACTGCGGATGGAGCATGGCCCGAGGGTAAACCGGTTGAAGCCGCCGTGCTCGCGGCGGTTGGCTGGTGCTCATGACCGAGATCCGCGTGGGCCGAGCCACCGACGCCGACCGCTACCTCGCCACCGACCACACCGTCTGGTTCCACGAGGTGCCCGACGCCCCGACGGAGGTGCAGCTGACCGGCCTGGCCGAGGAGCAGCGCTTCGCCGCCGACATCGACGGCGCCGATCCGGGCACCTACCCCGGTGTCTACGGTGTCTTCCCGCTGACGCTGGCCGTCCCGGGGCTCGACGCCGGCCTTCGGCAGGTCCCGTGTGCCGGGCTCACCTGGGTGGGGGTCCACCCCGACCACCGCCGCCAGGGCGTGCTCACCGCGATGCTGCGGCACCACTTCGAGCAGGTCCACGCAGAGGAGGGCACCTACGTCTCGGCCCTCCACGCCAGCGAGCCGGCGATCTACGGCCGGCACGGCTACGGCCTGGCCTCCCTGGAGCACGTCGTCACCCTGGGCCGTGGCGCCCGGCTCACCGCACCGCACCTGGAGGCGGAGGCGAGCGCCGTCAGCACCCGATTCTCCACGATCTCCGACCCGGACGTGCCCAAGCGGCTGCGCGAGGTGCACCTGGCCACGGCCGACCTCGGCACTGTCGTCGGTGACCCGGGCTACTACGCCAGGATCTGCACCCAGCTGCCGGAGGAGCTGCGCGACAAGGAGTCGTGGCGAGTGCTGTTCGCCCGCCGCGACGGCGAGGACGTCGGGTTCGCGGTGTTCCGGCGCAGCCACAAGTGGGACAAGGCGCGCCCGTCCGGGAGCCTCGAGGTCTGGGCCGTGACGGGCGAGCCGGCCACACGCCTGGCGTTGCTGCGTCGCCTCGTCGACTTCGACCTGATGGCCACCGTGAAGGTGGGCGTGGTCGGCGTGGACGACCCGCTGCTGCTGTGGGCGGGCGGTCCTCGGGCGACGGCGGACGTGGAGACCTACGACAGCCTCTGGGTGCGGCTGGTCGACCTGCCCGAGGCCCTGCAGCAACGGGCCTGGAGCGCTCCCTGCGACGTGGTGGTGGACGTCAGCGACGTCGCCGCACCCTGGAACGCCGGCACCTGGCGGATCCAGGCCGACGACACCGGCGTGCCCACCGTGGAGCGGACGAGCGTCGCGGCCGACGTACGGCTGCGGGTCGAGGCGCTGGGTTCGGCGTACCTCGGCGGCGGCAACCTCGTCGCCCTCCACCGCGCCGGGCTCGTCGAGGAGGTCCGCCCGGGTTCCGTCGCGCAGCTGTGGCGGGCCATGCGCACCGACGTCGCCCCCGCCGCGGCGGTGGGCTTCTGAGCGGAGAGGGCAGTGGCCCTCTCCGCCCGGGAGCGCGGCCAGGCAGCCGCCCTCACAGCTCCTTGCGGAGGTGCACGTCGGCCGCGTCGGGGGTCGGCAGCCCCTCCCACCGGAAGATCTCGCGGTATCCGTGGCGCTCGTAGAAGCCCGGCGCCTGGAAGGTGAACGAGGTGACGAAGACGTGCGTGCACCCGCGCCGCCGGGCCTCCTCCTCGAAGGTGCCCAGGAGCCGGGCGCCGAGGCCGTCACCGCGCTCCTGCTCGCGCACCCAGGTCAGCGCGATCCCCGCCGCGACGCCCCAGGTCCAGCCGCTCATGCCGGCCGCCAGCTCCCCCGCCTCGTCGATGATCTGCACGGTCAGCTCGCGCTGGGGCGGGACGCCCTCGGTGGCGGCGGCGTTGACCCGGTCGAGCTCCTGCGACAGCCTCTGGTCGAGCTCGGGCGCCGCGTCGGCCACCACGGTGCGGTAGGGGCTCACGAGGCTGCTTCGTCGAGCCTGGCGAGCTCTTCGTCGACCACGGCCGGGTCGAGCTTGACGAAGACCGGGGTCGGCTTGGCGACCGGCGTCCCCGGCACGATCGGCCGGCGCTGCCAGCGGGCGGCGGTGGAGTACTCCCCCGTGATGATCGGGTACGGCGCGCCGCCGTCGAGGTCCTCGACCTCCCGGATCTCCGGCATCGGCTGCACCTCACCGGAACCGCCGAGCACACGGTCGACCGCGTTCGCCGAGAACGGCAGGAACGGCGACAGCACCAGGTTGAGGTCCGCGACGCACTGCGCGGTCACGTGCAGCACGGTCGCGAGCCGGGCCCGCTCGTCGTCGCCCTTGAGCTTCCACGGCTGGTTGTCGGAGACGTAGCGGTTCACCTCGGCGACCGTCCTCATCGCCTCACCGATCGCCTGCTTCTGCCGGTGTCGGCCGATCAGCTCGCCCACGGCGCCGAAGGCGGCCTCGACGGTGTCGAGCAGCACGCGGTCCTGCTGCTCGAGGTCACCGGCCTCGGGGATCTGCCCGAAGCTCTTGGCGATCATGCTGGCGGTGCGGTTGACGAGGTTGCCCCAGCCGGCGACCAGCTCGTCGTTGGTGCGGCGGACGAACTCCGACCAGGTGAAGTCGGCGTCCTGGTTCTCCGGCCCGGCGGCGGCGACGAAGTAGCGGAACGCGTCGGGCTGGTAGCGGCTGAGCAGGTCGCGCACGTAGATCACGACGCGCTTGGAGGAGGAGAACTTGCGGCCCTCCATCGTGAGGAACTCCGAGCTGACCACCTCGGTGGGCAGGTTGAGCTCGCCGTACCGACCGGGGCTGCCGTCGCGGTCGCCCTTGCCGGAGTAGGCGAGCAGCTCCGCCGGCCAGATCTGGGAGTGGAAGGTGATGTTGTCCTTGCCCATGAAGTAGTAGGACAGCGCGGAGCGTTCATCCGAGGCGTCGTCGGGAGCAGGGTTCCACCACTCGCGCCACCGGTCGGGGTCGCCGAGCCGCCGGGCCCACTCGATGCTCGCGGAGAGGTAGCCGATGACCGCGTCGAACCAGACGTAGAGCTTCTTGGTGGGATTCTCCTGCCAGCCCTCGAGAGGTACGGCGATCCCCCAGTCGATGTCGCGCGTCATCGCCCGCGGCTGGATGTCGGCCAGGATGTTCTGGCTGAACCGGATCACGTTCGGCCGCCAGAGGCCGGTCGCCTCGCGCTCGTCGAGCCACCGGCCGAGCGCGTCGGCCAGGGCGGGCAGGTCGAGGAAGAAGTGCTGCGTCTCGACGAACTCCGGCACCTCGCCGTTGATCTTCGACCGCGGGTTCTTCAGGTCCTGCGGGTCGAGCTGGTTGCCGCAGTTGTCGCACTGGTCACCGCGGGCGCCGTCGTAGCCACAGATCGGGCAGATGCCCTCGATGTAACGGTCGGGCAGGGTGCGCCCCGTGGACGGCGAGATCGCCCCGAACGTGGTGCGCTCCACGAAGTAGCCGTTGTCGTAGACACCGCGGAACATCTCCTGCACCACCGCGTGGTGGTTGCGCGTGGTGGTGCGCGTGTAGAGGTCGTAGGAGATGCCGAGCGCGGTGAGGTCCTCGACGATCAGCCGGTGGTTCCTGTCGGCGAGCTCCTGCGGCGACAGCCCGGCCTCGTCGGCCGCGATGAGGATCGGGGTTCCATGCTCGTCGGAGCCGGAGACCATGAGCACGTCGTGGCCCGCCATCCGCATGTAGCGGCTGAAGACGTCGGAGGGCACGCCGAAACCGGCCACATGGCCGATGTGGCGCGGGCCGTTGGCGTACGGCCAGGCGACGGCGGACAGGACGTGGGTCATGCCCCGATCCTAGTGAGCGGCGGCCAGTGGTTTACCGCCCCTCTCCCCCGCTCAGCCGAAGTCCAGCTCGCCGGTGCGGGTGCGCTTGAGCTCGAAGAAGTGCGGGTAGGAGGCGACCTGCACGCAGCCGTCCCACAGCTTCGCGGCCTCCTCGCCGCGCGGCACCTTGGTGATCACCGGGCCGAAGAAGGCCGTGCCGTTGATGGCGATGGTCGGGGTGCCGACCTCGTCACCGACCTGGTCCATGCCCTCGTGGTGGGAGCGGATCACCGCGTCGTCGTACGTGGAGTCGTCCATGGCGTCTGCGAGCTCGCCCGGCAGGCCGGCGTCGGCCAGCGCGTCCTCGACGAGCTGCCGGTCCAGCGGCTGCTTCTCCACGTGGATCCGGGTGCCCATCGCGGTGTACAGCGGCCCGAGGACCTCGTTGCCGTGCGCCTGCTCGGCGGCGATCAGCACGCGCACGGGGCCCCAGGCATCGGCGAGGGCGGCGCGGTAGTCCTCCGAGACGTCCTTGTCCTGGTTGAGGTAGGCCAGGCTCATCACGTGCCAGCGCACCCGGATGTCACGAACCTTCTCGACCTCCAGGATCCAGCGGGAGGTCAGCCAGGCGAACGGGCACCTGGGATCGAACCAGAAGTCTGCGATGTCCATACGGGGACAACGCGTCCGGACAACCCGGACATTCCCCGACCGGACTTTCAATTCGCGATCGGACTCACACCGGTGTCAGGATCGGGGGCATGCCAGGAACCAATCTGACCCGCGACGAGGCGCAGACCCGCGCCCGCTTGCTGAGCGTCGACTCCTACACCATCGACCTCGACCTCACCACCGGTGAGAGGACCTTCGCCAGCACCACCACGATCCGCTTCCGCAGCAGCGAGCCGGGCGCCTCGACCTTCGCCGATCTGGTCGGCGCGACGGTCCACGAGCTCACCCTCAACGGGCGCAGCCTCGACCCGGCCACGGCGTACGTCGACAACCGGATCCAGCTCGACGACCTGGCCGCCGAGAACGAGCTCGTCGTCCGCGCCGACTGCACCTACAGCCACAGCGGCGAGGGACTGCACCGCTTCGTCGACCCCGCCGACGACCGGATCTACACCTACACCCAGTTCGAGGTCCCGGACGCCCGCCGCGTCTACACCACCTTCGAGCAGCCGGACCTCAAGAGCGTGTTCACCTTCAACGTCACCGCTCCCGAGCACTGGCAGGTCGTCTCCAACGCCCCCACGCCCGCACCGGTGCCGCTCGGCGACGGCAAGGCGCGCTGGGCCTTCCCCACCACCAAGCGGATGTCGACCTACATCACCGCCCTGGTCGCCGGCGAGTACCACGCCGTGCACGACGTCTACGAGGGCAAGCACGGCACCATCCCGCTGGGCCACTACTGCCGCCAGTCCCTGGTGGAGCACCTCGACCGGGAGGAGATCGTCAAGCTCACCAAGCAGGGCTTCGCGTTCTTCGAGGACGCCTTCGACTACCCCTACCCCTTCGAGAAGTACGACCAGCTCTACGTGCCGGAGTACAACATGGGCGCGATGGAGAACGCCGGCTGCGTGACGCTGCGCGACGAGTACCTCCCGCGCTCGCGCCAGGACCGGTCGTTCTACGAGTTCCGCTGCTCGGTGATCCTCCACGAGATGGCGCACATGTGGTTCGGCGACCTCGTCACCATGAAGTGGTGGGACGACCTCTGGCTCAACGAGTCGTTCGCCGAGTGGGCCTGCTACCACGCCGCGGTCGAGGTCACCGAGTTCGACGAGTCCTGGACCGGCTTCACAAACGCTCGCAAGCAGACCGGCTACCGCCAGGACCAGCTGCCCAGCACCCATCCGATCGCTGCGGACAACTACGACCTGCGTGCGGTCGAGGTCAACTTCGACATGATCACCTACGCCAAGGGCGCCGCGGTGCTCAAGCAACTGGTGGCCTGGGTCGGGCTGGAGCCGTTCCTGGCCGGGTTGCGGCAGTACTTCAAGGACTTCGAGTACGCCAACTCCGAGTTCGTCGACCTGCTCACCGCCCTGGAGCGTTCCTCCGGGCGCGAGCTGGACGGCTGGGCGAAGGAGTGGCTGCAGACGGCGGGGGTCAACACGCTCTCGCCCGCGTTCGAGATCGGTCCCGACGGCAGCTACCAGACGTTCGCGGTGCGCCAGACCGCCCCCGCCGAGTGGCCCACCCTCCGCCGGCACCGCATCGGCATCGGCCTCTACGACGAGGTTGACGGCAGGCTGGTGCGCCGCGAGCACGTCGAGGTCGACATCGATGGTGAGCGCACCGAGGTCCCCGAGCTGGTCGGGCTGCGCCAGCCCGATCTGCTGCTGCTCAACGACCACGACCTCACCTACGCCAAGATCCGTCTCGACGAGCGGTCGCTGGCCACGGTGGTGGGCGGGCTCTCCCGACTGGACGACTCGCTGGCCCGGGCGTTGTGCTGGGGTGCGGCCTGGGACATGACCCGCGATGCCGAGATGCGCGCCACCGACTTCGTCGACCTGGTCCTGGCCAACATCGGGTCGGAGACCGACGCCTTCGGGGTCAGCCGCATCCCGGGCTACGCGGCCCAGGCCGTGAACCACCTCTCCGCCCCGGCCAACCGGGCCGCCCTGAAGGCCACCTGGGAGCGGGGCCTGCGTCGGCTCGTCGAGGAGGCAGCCCCCGGCAGCGACCACCAGCTGACGTTCGTCCGCAGCTATGCCGCGGCCGCGCACAGCACCGACGCCCTGGCTGACCTCGAGGGGCTGCTCGACGGCAGCCTCACCTTCGAGGGGCTCAGCGTCGACCAGGACCTGCGCTGGGTGCTGCTGACCCACCTGGCCCGCGCCGGTCGGGCCGACGAGGCGCGCATCGCCGAGGAGCTGGAGCGCGACCGCACCATCTCCGGCAAGGAGCACGCGGCCGCCGCACGAGCCGCGCGCCCCACCGCCGAGGCCAAGGCCGAGGCGTGGCAGGCCGCCGTGGTCGACCCCGAGACGCCCAACGAGACGCAGCGCTCGATCGTGCTGTCGTTCCAGCGGCCGGGGCAGGAAGAGGTGCTCGCGCCGTACCTGGAGAAGTACCTCGAGGCCGCCGAGACGATGTGGGACCACCTGGGCTCCCACAAGGCGTCGGTCGCCCTGGAGTTCATCTTCCCGCGGCCGCTGGCCTCCCGCGACCTGCTGGAGCGGGTCGACGCGTGGCTCGCGACCTCCGAGGCCGACCCGGCGGCGAAGCGCTACGTCGCCGAGGGCCGCGCCGACGTGGCCCGCTACCTGGCCGCCCAGCAGCGGGACGCCGCCGGGAGCTGAGCCGGTCGCAGGTGCGACGAGGGCCCGGGACCAGCACGGTCCCGGGCCCTCCTCGTCTCGGCCGTCGGCGGTTGCTCAGGGCTCGTCGGTATGCAGCGTCGCCGGCTGGCGAGCCGCGTCGGCGAGCAGCGCCACTCCCCGCTTGATGCCGCCGGCCAGGTCGCCGGCCTCGAACGTCGACTGCATGGTGGCCACGGCGAGCCGCACCGACTCGTCGGCCAGGTCGCGGCGTACCTCGCTGCCGGTCACGATCTCCAGGCTGCGGGCATCGGGGTCGACCATCACCAGCACGCTGCGCGGCGGAGCTGCGAGCGCGGCGTGCAGCCGGCGCGCGAAGGCGTGCGGCTCCCCGTCCGCGGGACCGACGAAGACGGAGAACTCGTAACGGCTCACGGTCTCGGCGTCGCGGATGGCACGGTCGATGTCGTGCCGGTCCTCCGCCGAGAAGCCCTCACCACCGGCCACTGGCGCCACCGGTCCTGCCCTCGGAGGTCTCGAGCTCCTCGGGGCTCACCTCGTCGGCCGCGTCGACACTGCGGCTCGGACCACCGAACCATTCGCGACGCTCGCCCCACGGCTCCTCACCCGCGCCCCGATGGTTGCGCCGGTAGTCCGGCACGGTCACCGCGAGCCAGACGAGGACGAAGACGGCCAGCGGGATCAGCAGCAGCAGCACCAGGTAGTTCCACCCGGACACGTGCGGCTGCTCCGGCCAGGCCGCCGGGGTGTCGGCGAAGGCCGGGGAGACGGCCAGCGAGCCGGCCAGCAGCGCGAGTGCGGTGGCCGCGACCTGGACCGCGCGCCGGGCCAGCCGGGAGGCGGTGGAGGGGCGGTGAGTGATCACACAGGCAGGATAGCCATCGGCGGCTTGGAGGGCCGCGCCGGCCTCTCGTAGCCTCCCTCACATGCTTCTTCCTCTCGAGATCCTCGAGATGCCCCATGCCTGCCAGAGGTCGGACAGCTGGACCTGTGCCGCTGTCTACGACTGGACGGGCAACAGGACCCTGGCGCACAGCGCCTCCTGGGCCATCGGGAAGCCGGCAGCCATCATCGGACTGATCATCCTGGCGGTGGTGGTGCGCTGGCTCGCCCACCGCGCCATCGACCGGGTCGTGCGCCGCGCGGAGACCGGCGTGCTGCCCACGCGGGTCCTTCCCCGCCTGTCCGGGCACCGCGACAAGGACGTCGACAAGCCCGTCCAGGCCAGGACGCGCGGTGCCGGACGGCGCGTGCAGCGGGCGCAGGGTCTGGGCTCGCTGCTGAAGAGCCTGACCACCGGGCTGGTCTTCGGCGTGATCGCGGTGATGATCCTGGCCGAGGTCGGCGTCAACATCGCCCCGATCATCGCCAGCGCCGGCGTCGTCGGCATCGCCATCGGCTTCGGCGCCCAGAGCCTGGTCAAGGACTTCATGGCGGGCGTGGCGATGATGATCGAGGACCAGTACGGCGTCGGCGACGTCGTCGACCTCGGTGAGGCGTCCGGCACCGTCGAGGCCGTCGGGCTGCGGATCACCCGCGTCCGCGACGTCAACGGCACGGTCTGGTACGTCCGCAACGGAGAGATCGTCCGCGTCGGCAACATGAGTCAGAACTGGGCCCGGACCGTCCTCGACGTGCCCGTGCGCGACACCGAGGACGTCGTGCGCGTGCGGCAGGTGCTGGAGGACGTCGCCGTGGGCCTGTGGCGTGACGAGCGCTACAGCCAGCAGATCCTGGAGCAGCCCGAGGTCTGGGGGGTGGAGTCGATCTATCCCGGCGCGGTGGTGATCCGCGTGGCCCTCAAGACCGCCCCGCTGGAGCAGTGGGAGGTCGCCCGCGAGATGCGCCAGCGCATCAAGACCCGCTTCGACCAGGAGGGCATCGAGCTGCCCCTCCCCCAGCGGGTGGTCACCGATCCGACCGCCACGGCGACCTGATCGTCCTCGACCGGGCGCCCGGTTGAGTAGGGGTACTCAGCCGGGCTGAGCACCCGGCCCGACGCGGGCGGCGTACGCCCGGCCCGAGGATGCGGTGCATGAGCAAGCTCGCCGACCCGACCATCTGCCCGGACTGCCGCGCCTCCCTGCTGCCCGACGGCACCTGCCGGGGCTGCGGCCTGGCCCTCGCCAGCCCCCTGGGCGTCGAGCTGTGGCAGACGATGCTGCGCGCCGACGCCCTGGTGGAGCGACTCCGCCTGGCCTCCCCAGCCGGAACCGACACCGCCTCGCCCGCCGACGCCGGGTCCGCCGCCACCGGGTCCGCCGCCACCGGGTCCGCCGCCACCGGGTCCGCCATCTCCGCGCCGCAGCCGCCGTCCGCGCCCTCCCCGGGCAGGCGTCGGCTGCCGTCGGCCTCGGTGCCGATGGTGCTGCTCGGCCTGGGCGCGATCTGCCTGCTGGTCAGCGCGGTCGTCTTCGTCGCCGTGGCCTGGGGCAGTCTCGGGATCGGGGCGCGCACGCTGGTCCTGGCGGCGGTGACGTCGGCCACCGCCGCCGCGGCGACCATGGTGACGCGTCGCGGGCTCCGCTGGGCGTCCGAGACGCTCTGGGTGGTCGTCTGCGGCATGGTGGCGCTGGACCTCCTCGGTGCGCGCGACGCCGGGCTGCTCGCCCTCGACCGGGTGGCGGAGCGCCACGCGGTCGCGCTGCTCGGGCTCCTCGAGCTCGTCGTCGGCGTCGCCGCCGGGGTCTGGTCGGCGGCCCGGCCCACCGGTCGGCTGCGTGGCCCCCAGGTGGTGGCCGCGCTCGGGTTGCTGCTGGTGACCACGGCCGAGGCGTGGACCTCCGAGCACGCCGCCGCCGCGACCGCAGTGGCTGTGCCGCTGTTGACCGCATCGGCGCTGGCCTGCCGGCGGCAGCTGCCCGCGACCGCGCTGGGCGCCGCGCTCCTGGCGGCGCTCTCCTGGGCCGGCCTCGTGGCCGTCGGGCTGGACCGCCTGCACGACGCGGCGGACGACGCCACCTGGTGGTCGCAGCTGCACGGATGGCCGTTGCTGGTCGCCGCCGTCCTCGCCGCGGTCGCCGCGCAGGCACCGATCGCCGGCCGCGTCCAGATGCAGGGCAGGTTCGTCGCGGCCACGGCGGCACTGGCCTGCGGCGGTCTCCTGGTCGTCGGTCCGCTCGATGCGCCGACGCGCGCGCTGCTGCTCGGCTCCGCGGTGGTCATGACCCTGGGGCTGCTGGCGCGGGTCCTTCCCACCGGCTGGGCCCGTCCCTCGGCCCTGCTGGCCGCCCTCGGCACCACCGTGCTGGCGGGCTGGCTGCTCGCCCGGCCCTGGGAGATCCTGCGCCTGCTGCCCACGGACGGCAGCGCCGACCCGGGCCAGCCGCTGCCGCCGACGGTCCTCGACCGGCCGGAGTGGCTGACGCTCTGCAGCCCGATCGTCGTGGCGCTGGCCGTGCTCACGGCCGCGTGGGGAGCCGGCGCGGTGCTGCCGCGCGCGAGCCGGCTCCTGGTGCTGGGCGGCGCGCTGCCGGCAGCTGCGCCCGCGGTGACGGGTCTGGCGCTCGCCACCGCGATGCTCGGCACCCGAGGGCCGCTCGGCGTCACCGCCCTCGTCTTCGGTGTCGCGCTCGTGGCGACCGCGGCGGTCGGCGTCCGGCTGCAGGGCAACTCCCGAGTCGAGCTGGTCGCGGCCGTCTCCTTCGCAGTCGTGGCTGCGCCGGCAGTGCGGCTGGCGCTCGCCAGCGACCTGATCACCGCGCTGCTGGCCACGATCCTGGCCGCGGCGTTCCTCGCCGCGCAGCGATGGCTGCGAGCCGGCCTGCTCTGGGAGGCGGGCACGACCGCGCTGGCCGTGCTCGGCGTGCTGTTCGGTGGCCTCGCCGCCGTCGCCTGGGTGCGGGTGGCCGCTGCCGCATCGAGCGCCGAGGCGTTCGCGGTGGCCGGCTGGGCCGTGGCCGTCGGGCTGTCGGCCGGGAGACTGGGCCGGGACGCAAGAAGCCGCTCGGCCGTCGAGGTGGCCGCCCTGCTCCTCGGACTCGGTGCCGTCGCCCTGGCACCCTCCATCGGCACCGCCGGGCTCGTCGCGACGGTCGTCGGCAGTGCGGTGTGCCTGGCCGCCGTGGTGCAGCGCCGGTCGGTGATGGTCGGCTGGCTGGGCGCCGGCGTGCTGGCGATGGCAACCCTGCTCCGCCTCGCGGCGGACGTCCCGGTGCCTGAGCTGGTCAGCCTGCCCGGCGCCGTGCTGCTGCTCGGCGCCGGCACCTGGCGGCTGCGCGGTGATGCGACCGTCACGAGCCTGCGGGCGCTGGGCAGTGGCCTGTCGCTCGGCCTGGTGCCCTCGTTGCTGCTGGCGCTGGGGGACCCGGTCTCGCTGCGCGGCGTCCTGGTCGGCCTCGCCGGACTGGTGCTGGTGGCCGCCGGGATCGCCCGTCGCTGGGCGGCTCCGTTCCTCGCCGGCGCCCTGACGACCGCTGTGCTCGCCGTACGCCACCTCGGGCCGGCCACCGAGGCCCTGCCCCGCTGGGTCTCCTTCGGGGCCGTCGGGCTCGCGCTGCTGGTGATTGGGATCACCTGGGAGGCACGCCGGCGCGACCTGCAGGTCGCCGCGCGCTACGTCGCCGGCCTGCGCTGAGCGGCCGACCGGGGAGCGTCTCCCACCGACCGCCCGGCACAATGGTCCCGATGAGCACCCCCACGACCTTCTACGACGAGATCGGCGGCTACGAGACGATCCACCGGATCGTCTCGAGGTTCTACGCAGGAGTCGCGCAGGACGACCTGCTCCGCTCGCTCTACCCCGAGGAGGACCTCGGTCCGGCGGCGGAGCGGTTCACCCTCTTCCTCTGCCAGTACTGGGGCGGGCCGACGACCTACTCCGAGCGCCGCGGACACCCACGGCTGCGGATGCGGCACGCGCCCTTCGCCGTGACGCCGACCGCCAAGGAGCACTGGCTGCGCGCCTTCCGTGCCGGCCTGGACGAGGTCGGGCTCACCCCCGAGCAGGACGCGCAGTTCTGGGACTACGTCCTGCACGCGGCGCAGTTCATGGTGAACACCCCGGAGGAGCCGGCCGTCGTCGACGCGTGAGCCGCGGCGGTCACTCCGCCAGCGCCTGCAGCAGACGGGCGCGCTGCGCCTCGTGCATCGGTGCCGCTGACTGGGCCTGCCGGTCGAAGGTCACCATCACCACGTCGCTGCGGGCGAGCGTCACGGCGTCCTCGCCGTCGCAGTCGCGCACCTCCCCGGAGATCGTGAACGACTTCGTGCCCACGTGGCTGACCCACGAGCGGACGACGTAGGGCTCCTGCCTCAGCAGGATCGGACGTCGGTAGTCGACGTCGACGCGCGCGACCACGTGCTCGCGCCACTCCAGCTCCTCCTCGGCGAGCATGTCCATCACGAACTGGATCCGGGCCTCCTGGAAGTACTCGAAGTACTTCACGTTGTTGACGTGCCCGTAGACGTCGACGTCGGAGAAGCGGACCTTGAGGTCCATCCGGTGGCTTCCCTCCGGAGCCGGCGCCCGGGAGAGGACCGGGCGCTGCGTCGCGGGCTCGAGGAAGCGCTCGAGCACCTCGCGCTCGGCCGGAGTGATGCGGCGGGGCCGCTCCTCGGCGAAGACGTACGGCGCCAGCACCGATGTCGCGCGCAGGTAGACCCGTCGTCCGTCGTCGGTGTCGTCGAAGACCTCGTAGTCGAGCGAGAAGGAGCCGCCACGCACCCGGGTGACCCAGGACTCGACCGTCACCGGTTCACGCCGGTAGACCAGCGGGGCGAGGAAGTCCACCTCGTGACGCACCACGACGACGCCCTCGGCCAGCCGCTCACCCCCGCGGGAGGGAGCGTGGCGGGCGAACATGTCCACGCGCGCCTCCTGCAGGTAGTCCACGTAGGTGACGTTGTTGACGTGGCCGAGCATGTCCATGTCGGCCCAGCGCAGCGGGCACTCGTAGACGTGACGCACGCAACGATCCTGTCAGTCAACCGGCCACTACGCTGAGCCGGTACCCCCGCGAAACGCCATGAGTGAGGAGCACCCATGCCCGAGGCAGTGATCGTCGCGGCGGCCCGGACCCCCATCGGCCGCGCGAACAAGGGCTCGCTGAAGGAGTGCCGGCCCGACGACCTGAGCGCCTTCATCATCCAGGCCGCGCTCGACAAGGTGCCGGAGCTCGACCCGAAGGACATCGACGACCTGTACCTCGGGTGCGGCCTTCCCGGCGGGGAGTCCGGCAACAACATGGGCCGCGTGGTGGCGACGCTGATGGGCTACGACCACCTCCCGGGGGCCACGATCACGCGCTACTGCTCCTCCTCGGTGCAGACCTCGCGGATGGCCTTCCACGCGATCAAGGCCGGTGAGGGCGACGTGTTCGTCTCCGCCGGTGTGGAGACCGTCTCGCGCTTCGCGAAGGGCACCTCCGACCACCTCCCCGACACCCGCAACCCGCGGTTCGCGGACGCCGAGGCGCGCACCGAGGACTACGCCCGGGGTGGCAAGGACTGGCACGACCCGCGCGAGGACGGCCAGCTCCCCGACATCTACATCGCGATGGGTCAGACCGCCGAGAACGTCGCCCGGCTCCGCGGCCTCGACCGCAAGGAGCTCGACGAGTTCGGCGTACGCAGCCAGAACCTCGCCGAGAAGGCCGACAACGACGGCTTCTGGACCAACGAGATCACGCCGGTGACCACGCCGGAGGGCACCGTGGTGACCAAGGACGACGGTCCCCGGGCCGGCGTCACCTACGAGGCCGTCTCGCAGCTGCAGCCGGTCTTCCGCCCCGACGGCGTCGTCACCGCCGGCAACTGCTGCCCACTCAACGACGGCGCCGCGGCGGTCGTGGTGATGTCGGACACCAAGGCCCGCGACCTCGGCATCACCCCGCTGGCCCGGATCGTCTCGACCGGCGTCACCGCGCTGTCGCCGGAGATCATGGGCCTGGGGCCCGTCGAGGCGAGCAAGCAGGCCCTGGCCCGGGCGAACATGACGATCGACGACATCGACCTGGTCGAGATCAACGAGGCGTTCGCCGCGCAGGTGGTGCCGTCCTACCAGGACCTCGGCATCGACATCGACCGGCTCAACGTCAACGGCGGATCGATCGCGGTCGGCCACCCCTTCGGGATGACCGGGGCCCGGCTGCAGAACACCATGCTCAACTCGCTGCAGTGGCACGACAAGACCACCGGCCTGATCACCATGTGCGTCGGTGGCGGGCAGGGCATGGCGATGATCGTCGAGCGCCTCAGCTGAGCAGCGCGCACACGCCACGAGGGCCCCGCACCGGTCGGTGCGGGGCCCTCGTCGTACATCGGCCTCAGCGGTTGCCCGGCGAGCCGGCGAGGCGGCCGGTCACTCGCCCTGCTGGAGCACCGCCTGCACGGCCACGACCAGCTCGACCTTCTCGCCGACCAGGAACCGGCCACCGTCCAGCGGCACGTTCCAGTCGATGCCCCAGTCCTTGCGGTTCACCGTGACCGAGCCCTCGAAGCCCGCCCGCGTGCCGCCCCACGGGTCGGAGCCGACGCCGAGGACCTCGACGTCCAGCGTCACCGGGCGGGTGATGCCCTTGATGGTCAGGTCGCCGGTGAGCAGCAGCCCCTTGCCCCCGGCCTCGACGGCGGTGGAGGTGAAGCTGATCGGCCCGGACTTCTCCACGTCGAAGAAGTCGGCGGAGCGCAGGTGGGTATCGCGGTCCGTGTTGCGCGTGTTGATCGAGCTGGGGTCGATCGTGGCAGACGCGGAAGGGTTCGGGCCGGTCACGATGGTGCCCTCGAAGCTCTCGAAGACGCCACGGACCTTCGTCATCAGGTGCCGGGCGACGAAGCCGACCTCGGAGTGGCTCGGGTCGATGGCCCAGGTGCCCGCGACGAGGTCGGGGGTGATGTCGGTGGTCGTGTCGATGCTCATGAGTGACTCGCTTCCTCGAGATCGGTTCTGTTCGCTCAGCCCGAAGGGCCGGTAGTACAAGCTTCAACTATTGCCGCGGCGAGCCTATTCCCGTGGCGCCGGTCACATCCCCCTAGACTCCCCGACATGGCATCGGGGTCCAGCAGGAGAACGCAGGAGTGGGTCTGGCTCGACGCCGGGCAGCAGCGGGCCTGGCGGGCCTACATCATGGGAACGACGCTGCTGCTGGACCGCCTCGACCGCGACCTGCGCCAGGCCTGGGACATCTCCCTCACCGAGTACGAGATCCTGGTGCGCCTCTCCGAGCAGCCCGACCGCAGCCTGCGGATGGCGCTGATCGCCGACGCACTGTGCCACTCGCGCAGTCGCATCACGCACACCATCGCCCGGATGGAGGAAGCCGGGCTGGTCGAGCGCACCGCCGCGCAGGGTGACCGCCGCGGGGTCATCGCGGTGATGACCGACGAGGGGCACGCCCTGCTGGTCAAGGCCGCACCCACGCACGTCGCCGGCGTCCGAGAGCACCTCGTCGACCTCGCCTCACGCGGTGACTTCGACGCGGTCGGCCGGGTGTTCGACCGGGTCTGCGACCAGCTGATGCAGGGCCACGACGAGGCCACCGACATCCGCTGAACCGCCCCGTCCGCCCAGCAGGCGCCGGTCAGTCGCGGGTCAGTCGCGGGTCAGTCGCGGGTCAGTCGCCGGTGGGTGACGCGGTGCGGCCGGGCGGCCTCGGCGCCGAGGCGCTCGACCTTGTTGGCTTCGTAGGCAGCGAAGTTGCCCTCGAACCAGAACCACCTGCCGGGCTCCTCGTCGGTGCCCTCCCAGGCCAGGATGTGGGTGGCGGTGCGGTCGAGGAACCACCGGTCGTGCGAGGTGACCACGGCGCAGCCCGGGAACTCCAGCAGGGCGTCCTCGAGGGACGCCAGCGTCTCCACGTCGAGGTCGTTGGTGGGCTCGTCGAGCAGCAGCAGGTTGCCACCCATCTTCAGCGTCAGCGCCAGGTTGAGCCGGTTGCGCTCGCCGCCGGAGAGGACCCCGGCGCGCTTCTGCTGGTCGGGCCCCTTGAAGCCGAACGAGGCGACGTAGGCGCGGGACGGCATCTCGAAGTTGGCGACCTTGATGTGGTCGAGCCCGTCGGAGACGACCTCCCAGACGTTCTTCTGCGGGTCGATGCCTCCGCGGGACTGGTCGACGTAGGAGATCTTCACCGTCTTGCCGACCTCAAGCGAGCCGGCATCGGGCTTCTCCTCCCCCACGATCATCCGGAAGAGGGTGGTCTTGCCGACGCCGTTGGGACCGATCACCCCGACGATGCCCGCGCGCGGGAGGGTGAACGAGAGGTCGTCGATCAGCACCCGGTCGTCGAAGCCCTTGACCAGAGCCTTCGTCTCGAGCACCACGTCGCCGAGCCGGGGACCCGGCGGGATGTTGATCTCGGCGCTGTCGATCTTGCGGGCCCGCTCGGCCTCGGCGGCCAGCTCCTCGTAGCGGGCGAGACGGGCCTTGCTCTTGGCCTGCCTCGCCTTGGGGTTGGACCGGACCCAGTCGAGCTCGCGCTCGAGCATCCTGGCCCGCTTGGCGTCCTTGGCCCCCTCGACCTTGAGCCGCTCCTTCTTGGTCTCCAGGTAGGTCGAGTAGTTGCCCTCGTACGGGTGGGCTCTGCCGCGGTCGAGCTCGAGGATCCAGCCGGCGACGTTGTCGAGGAAGTAGCGGTCGTGGGTGACCGCCAGCACGGCCCCCGGGTAGTTGGCCAGATGTCCCTCCAGCCACTGCACCGACTCGGCGTCGAGGTGGTTGGTGGGCTCGTCGAGGAGCAGCAGGTCGGGCTGCTGCAGCAACAGCTTGCACAGCGCGACCCGGCGGCGCTCGCCGCCGGAGAGGTTGTCGACGAGGGCGTCCGGCGGCGGGCACCGCAGCGCGTCCATGGCCTGGTCGAGCCGGCTGTCGAGGTCCCACGCACCGGCGTGGTCGAGGTCGGTCTGCAGGTCACCCATCTCGGCGAGCAGGGTGTCGTAGTCGGCCGCGGGGTCGGCGAGCTCCTCGGAGATCTTGTTGAAGCGATCGAGCTTCCCCTTGATCTCCGCGACCGCCTCCTCGACGTTCTCCAGCACCGTCCTGCCCTCGGTCAGCGGTGGCTCCTGCTGGAGCATCCCCACACTGGCCTCGGGGTCCTTGATGGCGTCGCCGTTGTTGGGCTGGTCGAGCCCGGCCATGATCCGCAGCAGGGTGGACTTGCCGGTGCCGTTCGGGCCGACGACACCGATCTTGGCGCCGTGCAGGAAGGACAACGTGACGTTGTCGAGCACGACCTTGTCGCCATGGGCCTTGCGCACGTTGCGCAGGGTGAACACGTACTCAGCCATGGGTCGAGAGCCTACGGGCTCTCGCCCTCAGCTCAAGCGGCGGGCTCCTCCCGTTCCCCGCCGCTGCTGTCGAGCTGCGGGCCGTCCACGTCGTAGGAGTGCAGCATCTCCTTGACCGTCTCGTCCTGCAGCGGGTCGGCAGGCGCCGAGGTGGCCTTGAGGAAGGTGCTGGTGCCCTTGGTCAGGTCGTGGCCGACCTGCTGGGCGTCGACGATCCAGGTCACCGACTTGCTGTGGTCCTCGCGCTCCCAGACGTCGACCCGCACCCGACCGTGCACGACGACGGCGTCGCCCTTGCGCAGCGAGGACGCGACGTTGCGGCCCAGGCTGCGCCAGCAGTTCACGGTGTACCAGGACGTCTGCCCGTCCTTCCACGCTCCCTCCTTGTAGTAGCGCGGCGTGCAGCCCACCCGGAACGACACACAGGTGGTGCCGCCGACCTCACGGGTCTCCACGTCGTTGCCGACCCAGCCCTGCAGGGTCACGTAGCAGTCGTTCATCGTCTCCTCCTCCGTCTCCGGCTCCGAGCGGGCCGGGCAACGGCGAGCATGCCGGCCGCCGGCCCGGCACGGCATCGGCGACCGAGGGCCCTGTGGACGAGCCGCGCGCAACGTGGCCTGTGGAGGCCGCACGGCCGCTCGTGGTCTCCGCGGCCCCGCGCCACCGTCGGCCCGGCACGTGCCGTTCAGCGACGGGCGCGCGCCAGGCCGTCCAGCGCCTGGGCATAGGCCCCGATCTCCGCACGGACCGGAGCCACGACCAGCTCATCGGTGAGCTCGGCCATGGCCGCGCGCAACCGCCGGCGCGCACGCCGGCCCCGGGCCCGCGCCCCGACCCCGATCAGCACGCGCGCCACCAGCGCCACCACGACACCGACCGCGACGCCGCCGATGAGCATCAGCGTGGGCAGCGGCAGGCCCAGGGAGCGAGGCGTCGACGGCTGCGGCACCCGCAGGTAGCCGAGGACCGCGAGCACCCCGAGCCAGACACCGCCGGCAAGGGCGCAGACCAGCAGCAACCACTGCAGCGCCCGGACGCCGCGGCACCACCACGGGAGGCTGCCGGCGCCGAGGTCGACGGAGCCGACGGCGCGGTCGAGCCGGTCCTCCAGGTCGGCCGCGCGTGAGGTCGAGGCGCGGCGTACCGCCTCGCTCCAGGCCGGCGACAGGCCGGTGGAGACCTCGTCGGCCAGCCCACGGATCGCCGACTCGACACGCGCACGCTGCACCGGTGTCGCCGGGGGCAGCGACGACCGCGCGGTCGCGACCAGGTCGCGGCCACGCGAGCCGAGGTCGAGGTGCAGCCGCCTCAGCGGATCGGGCCGCAACCGTCCCAGCCAGGAGGTGACCGGCCAGCCGGTGGCCCGCCGGGCGCGCTGCGCGCTGGCCCGCTCGACGGCGTCGACCACCACCGGGACGCCGGCCGCATCAGCGACCGCGTCGACCAGGTCGGCGGCGTCGCGCCCGTCGAGCGTCGGCGGCTTCGCGGTGCCGTTGGCTGCGGACAGCTCCTCCGCGGCATGGCACACGTCCTGCCCGAGGCGGGTGCGGGTCGCCGCCTTGGCCCGGACCTGACGGGCGATCGCCTCCTGCAGTGGGGCGATGCCCTCCCCCGTGCGGGCCGAGGTCGCCAGCACCGGCACGCCGTCGAGCCCGTCCTGGGCGAGCAGCCGGCGGACGTCGGCGAGCAGCACCTCACGGCGGTCGACGGGCACCTCGTCGACGTGGTTGAGGACGACCAGCATCACCTCCCTGTGCCGGGCGAGCGGCTTGAGGAAGCGGTCGTGGATCGCCGCGTCGGCGTACTTCTGCGGGTCCAGCACCCACACCAGGAGGTCGGCGAGGCGCACCAGCCGCTCGACCTCGAGGTGGTGGCCGAGCTCGGTGGAGTCGTGGTCGGGCAGGTCGAGGAGCACCAGGCCGTCGAGGTCCTCGCTGGTGCCGGTGTCGAGCATCGAGTCGCGGGAGACCTGGTGGCGGGGAGGCACACCCAGCCACTCGAGCAGCTCAGCGGCCCCGGTCGAGCCCCAGATGCACGCGGTCGCCCACGACGTGGTCGGTCGGCGTACCCCGACGGCTGCGAGCTCCAGGCCGGTCAGCCGGTTGAAGGTCGAGGACTTGCCCGACCCGGTCGCTCCGGCAAGCGCGACGACGGTGTGGTCCGAGGAGAGCCGCAACCGCGACGAGGCCCGGTCCACCACTGCCGCGGCCGGGTCGACGACCTCGTCGGCCAGGCGCCCCCGGGTCGCCTCCACGGCGTCGGCGAGCCCGGAGACGCGTGCGTCCAGGTCGGTACGACGCCCCGCCAGCCGGCGGGCCCCTTCGAGCAGGGTGCTCATGCCACTCCCCCGCGGCTCGCGAAGCGGAGGTCGTCGACGGCCCGGGCCGCGGAGCGGAGCCGGTCGGCTGCACCGTCGGCGATGCCGAGGCAGTCGAGGCGGGCCTCGAACCTGGCGCGCTCTCCGGCCATCAGCTCCTCCACGCGGCGCTGCAGGTCCTTGCGGGCCGAGGCAGCGAGCCGGCGGACGGCCTGGTCGCCGAAGAACGCCTCCAGCACCTTCTGTCCGACCATCGCGGTGCCCGCGCCGACGCCGACCTCGGCGCCGGTGGGGATCGCCGCTGTGGAGGCGAAGACCACCACCATCAGCGCGACGGCGAGGCCGTTGAAGCCGTAGGCCAGGAAGCGGGCGGCGGACCGCTTGCTCGCCCCCTCGCTGCGCACCATGTCGAGCACGCCTGCCTGCCAGTCACGCACGGTGCGCTCCGTGCGCGCCCGGAAGTCGCGGGTGGCCCGTGAGAGGTCCTCCCCGTCCGCGAGCAGCCGGCGTCCCGCCTCGACCGACGCCCACGACGATGCGGCCCGCTCGGCGGCGGCCTCGGCGTGCTCGAGGATCAGCGTCTCCAGGCCGGACTCGACCGCGACGGTGACCCGCCCTGCCTGCTGCGGCCGGCCCCGCAGGGCGTTGCTGACCCGGTCGCGCAGCCAGCCGACCCGCGACTCGATGCCCCTGAGCAGCTCGCCGGTGCCGACGAACTCCTGCCACCGCGCCAGCACCTCACCGCGCAGCAGGGTTCCGTCGGCCGAGGCCTGGTCGACCTCCTCGACGGCGCGCGCGTAGGACCGCTCGACGTCCTCCCGCAGCCGGACCAGCATCCGCTCCTGCTCGGTGCAGGCGTCGGCGACGCCGTGGCTGCGCTGCGCGATCGACCGCACGGCACCGTCGAGGGTCTGCCGGACGACTCCGGCGCGCGCCGTCGCATCAGCACCCAGCGCCTGCAGCCAGGCGCGGATGTCATGCACGGCGCCGGCCGGCAGCAGCCCCTGCGCGTCGACGGAGTCCTCGGTCACGGTGAACAGCGGCGAGTCGCGCAGCCCGCGCGCGGTCAGCATCCGGGCGAGGTGCCCGGAGACCTCCTGGACCGCGTGGGCCGGGGTGCGGTCGAGCACGATCGCCACTGCGGCGCTGCGGTCGGCCGCCTGCTTGAGGAAGTCCCACGGCACCTGGTCGGCGTACCGGGCGGCGGAGGTGACGAAGAGCCACAGGTCGGCTGCGGCCAGGAGCTGCGCGGCCAGCGTCCGGTTGCGCTCCTCGACCGAGTCGATGTCGGGGGCGTCGAGGATCGCCAGTCCCTGGGGCACCTGGTCGGAGGAGACCAGCTGCAGCGCTCCGGGATCGGCGGAGGACCGGCTGGTCCGCTCGAGGTCGGGCAGGATGCGCGCCTCGTCGAACCAGGACGCGTCCGCCGGGTTGTGCACCAGCACCGGCGACCGGGTCGTCGGCCGCAGCACCCCCGGCTCGGTCACCCGCTCCCCGACCAGGGTGTTGACCAGCGTGGACTTGCCCGCCCCGGTGGAGCCGCCCACGACCGCGAGGAGCGGGGCGTCGATCTGGATCAGCCTCGGCAGCACGTAGTCCTCGAGCTGGTCGATCATCTCCGCCCGGACGGCACGCGCCTCCGCTGCGCCGGGGAGCTCCAGGGGCAGGGCAGCGCGCTGCAGGGCCTCCCGGGTGTGCACCAGGGCGGTGACCAGCTGGGGAGAGCCGTGGGAGGGGCTCACCACACGCCCCCGGACGGTCGGGCCTGCCCGGCTGCCACCGGCGTGCTCCGGCCCGGCCAGACGAGTGAGGGGCGCAGCATGCGCATGTTATCGACGTACTGCTGGCCGATGGCCGCGAAGTCATCCGGGGCGGTGCCGCGCAGGTAGCGGTGGTGCAGGAAGCCCAGCTTGATCGCCTCGTGCTGGTAGGCCTCCATCGCCCGCTCGCCCTCCGGACCGCCGATCCGGCGGGCGTTCGCCCGACTGGCCCGGCGCGCGTTGAGCCGCACCAGCCAGGGGATCTCGCGGGGGTCGAGCAGGCCGCGTCGGGCACAGTCGAGCAGCGCGGCGGTGAGGATGCGCCGCTCGTGCTGGCGGGTCCAGATGGCGAAGCCGACGACGAGCAGGAACGCGGGCACCATCAGCAGCACGTAGGCGCCGCCCGCTGCACGACCGCCGTGCAGCATCAGGGAGGCGTTCCACAGCCCGTGCAGGAAGGCGGCGACCACGTAGCCGGCCAGCGGCGCGAGGAAGCGCACCGCGTGACTGCGGGCGGTGACGGCGATGCCGATGCCGATGCCGGTGAAGGCGGTGAAGAACGGGTGCGCGAACGGGCTGAAGACGCACCGGAGGATGAACAACTGGATCGCACCAGCGAGTCCACCCGTGTTGCCCTGGGTGCCGAGGTAGGCCGAGGTCAGGTAGAGGATGTTCTCGGTGAAGGCGAAGCCGATGCCGACCATGCCCGCGTAGACGATGCCGTCGAGGATCCCGTCGAGCTCGCGACGCCGGAAGAACAGCAGCAACAGCACGAAGAGCCCCTTGGCCGCTTCCTCGGTCAGCGGCGCGACGACGGTCGCCTCGGCGACACGCGTGGAGTCGGCCACGAAGTAGTCGAAGAGCTGGAGCAGCAGCGCCGCGCTCGTCGCCACGAACGCACCCCAACCGAGGCCGAGCACCAGCAGCGATCGCGGCTCCGGCTCGTAGCGATCGAGCCAGAGGTAGCAGCCGATCAGCGGCGCGACCGGCACGGCGGCGAGCAGCGTGCCGATCACGACGGCGCCCGGAGCGCCCTGCCCGAGCAGCACGAGCCCGATGAGACCGGCGCCGACCAGCATCGCCAGGGTGACGACGACGGTGAAGAGGACGCCCTCCCGGCGGGTTCGCATGCGCGTAGCGTAACGAGCGCCGCTCGCGCGGTCGTACAGTGGCGACGTGAGCGAGGACACCCACCAGAGCATCGACGAGAACGCCACTCCGGAGGCACAGGCGGCCCACACCGAGAGCCACGATCCTGCCGTGTCGGAGGCCTACGCCGCCTTCATGCGCACTGGCTGGGGCGATCGGGAGCTGGACCTACCGTCGCACCCGATCACCCCGTGGGCGGCAGCGCGACGTGACCGGCTGTCGGGGATCTTCCCCGGCGAACGTCTGGTCGTGCCGGCGGGCACCTTCAAGGTCCGTGCCAACGACACCGACTACCGCTTCCGGGCCGAGACGGCGCACACCTACCTCAGCGGCAACCAGACCTCGGACGCCGTGCTGGTGATCGAGGCGGGCGAGGCGATCCTCTACGCACGACCGCGCAGCTCGCGCGAGACCGACGAGTTCTTCCGCGACCGGCAGTACGGCGAGCTGTGGGTCGGTCGGCGTCCCTCGCTGCGCGAGATCTCCGGCTCGCTGGGCATCCAGACCCGGCACATCGACGAGCTGCAGGAGCGCCTCGGGTCATCGGCGAAGACTCGGGTGCTCCGCGGCGTCGACCACCGGGTCGACGCGCTCGTCGCCGGTGACGAGCAGCACGACAGGGAGTTCGCCCGGGTGCTCTCCGAGCTGCGGCTGGTCAAGGACGAGTGGGAGCTCGACGAGCTGCAGCGCGCGTGCGACATCACCACGCTGGGCTTCGAGGACTGCGTGCGCGAGTGGGACCGGGTGCTGGAGTTCGGCGAGCGCTGGGTCGAGGGCACCTTCTTCAGGCGGGCCCGGGCGATGGGCAACGACATCGGCTACGACTCGATCGTCGGTGGCGGCAGGCACGCGACCACGCTGCACTGGATCGACAACACCGGGACCATGAACCCCGGCGAGATGGTGCTGCTCGACATGGGCGCCGAAGCAACGTCGCTCTACACCGCCGACGTCACCCGGACGCTGCCGATCGACGGCCGCTACACACCGCTGCAGCGCGAGCTCTACTCACTGGTGCTGCGGGCACAGCAGGCCGGCATCGATGCGGTCCGTCCGGGCGCGCCGTTCCGGGCCGCGCACCACGCGGCGATGGAGGTGCTCGCGCACGCGCTCGGCGACATGGGCCTCCTGCCGTGCTCCGCCGAAGAGGCGCTGGACCCCTCCAGTCGGGTCTACGCCCGCTGGACGCTGCACGGCACCAGCCACATGCTCGGCATGGACGTGCACGACTGCGCCGCGGCGGCCACCGAGCTCTATCCCGCGGGCGACCTGGAGGAGGGCATGGTGCTCACCGTGGAGCCGGGCCTGTACTTCCAGGAGGACGACCTGCTGGTCCCCGAGGAGCTGCGCGGCATCGGCATCCGCATCGAGGACGACATCGTGGTCACCGCGGAGGGGGCACGCAACCTCTCCGAGGCGCTGCCGCGTGACCCCGACGCCGTCGAGGAGTGGATGGCCTCCCTGCGCTGAGGCGCACCGCCGGTCCGCGCTCGCGGACTCAGTACCGGTGGAAGAACCTGCTCATGTGCTGGTCGCTCCGGAAGCCCGGGCAGGCCCTGTCGTAGTCGCGACTGGTGGTCCACCACTGCGTGATCACGGCCCGGCCTCCCTGGAACCGGTCGGTCCCGCACTTGGCGAGGGCGGCCCGCGCCGGGGCGGGGCCCGCCGTACGCCATTCGGGGAGGCCGAGCCGCAGGTCACCGAGCAGCGCGTGCCAGAGGTACGGAGTGGAGTAGAAGCCGACCCGGTAACCGGCCGCCCGGTAGGCGCGCACCCACGCGCGCACGACGACACGGTTGTCTGCGCGCCGGCCCCAGGGCCGCAGCGAGGACGGCTCGATGTCCAGCCAGACGTGGGGAGTGCGGAAGCCGGCTCGGCGCATCGTCGCGATGTTGAAGCGTGCGGTCGCCCAGGCGGCGTTGGCCAGCCGTCCCCGGTGATCGCGGTGGTGGAACGGACCGCTGCGCGCGTGCCGCCGCACCTGGTCGCGGGTCGGGTACGTCGACATCGCATACGCAGCCGCCCAGACGTGGTGACGCCGCACCCAGCCGAGGTGGTGCTGCAGGCAGGGGTTGCGGGTGAACGACCGGCCGTTGGTGACCCCGACGACCACGAAGCGGACGTGCGGACCCGGTAGCGGACCGCCGAAGCCGTGGGCACCGCGGACTCCCATGCTCGGCGGGCACTGCGGCCAGCTGATGTCGCGGCCGGCGCTGAGCTCCGGACGGTGGCGCCAGCGCTGCTGGGGGGCGGCGTGGGCCCGATCCTCGCGGTGGCGACGCCGTACGGCGTGCTGGTGACGCCGGACGTGATGATGCCCCCGCACGTGGTGATGGCGCCGTACTTGGTGATGGCGCCGTACGTGGTGATGGCGCCACGCGTGGTGATGACGCCGCGCATGGTGATGACGCCGCGCATGGTGATGACGCCGCACGTGGTCATGGCGCCGCACTTGATGCCGCCCGTGGCGATCGCTCGGCCGCGGTCGGGGTGGCCGACTGGTCCGGGTGAGCGGTGTCGCCGGCCGCTGCGCCGCAGCCACGGGCTGCCGAGTGGTCTCGGACGTCCCCGGTTGGCCCCCGGCTCCGCCGTGCGGGGCGGCCAGGGCGAACACAGCAACGAGCCAGGCGATCAGCCGACCGCCCCCGTCACGACCGAACCACATCACTGCGTTCCCCCAGGAGTCCGGCGGGAACCTAACCCGGTGCCTCCCCGCCTCGCGGGCGAAGCAGCGAAATGGGGGCCGAAGGTCCCGGCCCGTCCCCTGCCCGGTCCAGACCTGGTCAGCAGCTCGCCGAGGCGCGGTCGCCGTAGGCTGCGGCCCATGCAGCTGACCGCCCCCCGCAAGGCGAAGCCCGGCGACAAGGTCGCCGTCCTCTCCCCCGCGTTCGCGGCGCCCGCGGTCGCTCCGGCCGTCCACGAGCAGGCGCTGGAACGACTGCGCGCCGTCACCGGCCTGGTGCCCGTCGAGTTCCCGACCACCCGCAAGCTGGGGGCCTCCGCCCGAGAGCGTGCGGAGGATCTGAACAGGGCGTTCGCCGATCCCGAGATCCGAGGGATCCTCGCCACCGTCGGCGGCGAGGACCAGATCACCGTGGTGCCGCACCTCGACGCCTCGCCCCTGGTCGAGGACCCCAAGCCGTTCCTCGGCTACAGCGACAACACCAACCTGCTCAACTGGTTGTGGACCCACGGCGTCGCGGGTTTCTACGGCGGCTCGACCCAGGTGCAGCTCGGCCCGGGGCCGTGTGTCGACGGGATCCATGAGCTCTCGCTGCGCGCCGCGCTGCTCACCGGTGAGCGCCTCGAGCTCACCGAGCCGGGCGAGTCGGAGGACATCGGCCATGACTGGAACGACCCGCGTGCACTCACCGAGTTCGGTGAGCGGGAGGCCACCGAGGGCTGGACGTGGGAGGGGCCCGGGCGCTCGGTCACCGGCCGCACCTGGGGCGGCTGCATCGAGGTCGTGCAATGGATCCTGACGGCGGGTCGCTTCCCGGCCGATCCGGGAGTCCTCGAAGGCGGGGTGCTGCTGCTGGAGTCATCAGAAGAGCTGATCCCGGCGCGTGAGTTCGGCTGGATCACCAGGTCGCTGGGCGAGCGCGGGATCCTGTCAGCCGTGGACGCCGTCGTCGTTGCGCGGCCTCCGACATCGGACTTCACGCAGCGGCCGTCAGCCGAGGAGAGGCGAGCCAGGCGGGAGGAGCAGCGCGACACGGTGATCCGCGTCGTGCACGACTACAACCCCGAGGCGGTCATCGTGGTCGGCCCACCTTTCGGGCACACCCGCCCGCAGTGGATCGTCCCCTACGGCGGCCTGATGACCGTCGACGGAGCCGGCCGTCGACTCTTCGCCGACTACAGCTGAGCCACCCCGAGTACAACGTCGGCTGGCTGCTCGGCGCACGACCTGGCTTGCCGGTGCCCGCGGCCAGCTCCAGCACCCGCGGACCCGCGCCGTTCAGTCGTCGGCTGCGCGACTCTCGCGCCGCCGTGGGCGGACCGATGCATCCGCGGACTTCCTGGGGCGGCTCGTGCCACCCGAGGGCTTCTCGCGGCGCCCGGTACCAGCAGGCACGGCGCCACCGGCGGTGAGGCGGTAGGCCTCGGCCAGGTCGCGCATGAGCGCCGCCTTGTCGGTCGCCGACAGCGCGGCCTTCATGTTCGTCTCCGCCTGGCTCTGGATCGCCGCGTACAGAGCCTCCTGTGCCCGGCGCTTCGCCTCGTCCACCATCGCAGTCTCCCTCCCGACGCCGACCGGGTGTCGACGCCTCCGGGGCCGTACCCCTGCGCCGGTTGTCGAATCGGGCACGACGGGCGCGGATCGGCTGCTTGCCCCGACCGCTAGCCTGCCGGATGACCGCCCCGGTGAGGGGCATCTGAAGATTTGTGAAGGGGCAACCATGAACAAGACCGAGCTGCGGGACGCGGTGGCGCAGGCCGCCGGCCTCAACGACACCCAGGCCGACAAGGCCCTCAACGCCGTCCTCGACACCATCACCTCGGCGCTCGTCAGCGGCGACAAGGTGACCCTGCCGGGATTCGGAACCTTCGAGACCCGAGAGCGCGCGGCGCGTTCGGGCCGCAATCCGCAGACAGGTGAGGCGATCGAGATCTCGGCCTCGACGACTCCGGCCTTCAAGGCGGGCTCACAGCTCAAGCAGGCGGTCAACCAGGGCTGAGCCACCGGTACCGGCTACCGATAGGGCAGGAAGCAGATGCCGGCATGGCCATGGGCCGAAGCGCCGGTCGGCGTCCTCCCGCAGATGTTGGCGCCGAAGGCGTTGTCGCTCGAGATCCACAGGCCGGCGGAAGTGACCAGCATGGCGTCGGCCCCCAGGCCGCGACCCCGGGTGGGATTGGCCACGATCGATCCGTCGCGTGGGCTCAGACCGACCATCCCTGGCGCGGCCACCGCACCTCGCCCGGGTGCGTCACAGCCCATGCGGTTGTCCGCCCACCGCTCGTGTCCGCCGAAGTAGGCGGCCGAGCTGTCGGCCGCCACCGAATAGAGGCTGTCGCATCCGGTGTAGTTGATCCAGCGGTGTCGCACCAGTCGCGGCGACGACGGGAAGGCTGCGGCCGAGTCGCACAGTCCGGCCCTACGCTCGGTCCTTCTGGAGCCCGGCCCGTGCGCCGGCTTGTAGCCGGTGGTGGCGGTGTAGACCGTGGAACCGTCCGGAGACCAACCGGCACCGCGCAACCAGAAGGGCTCCTTGACAGCACAGTTCCTCCGGAACTCCTTGGAGTACCACCGATCGACCACGAGTCGTCTACGCCGCAGATCCGCCATGAAGATCTGGCGACGGGCACGGCCACCCACGGACGTGAAGACACCCTCGACCAGCAGCCTCGCGCCGCGAGGGCTCAGGGCGGTGTTGAAGACCTGGGTGGCGTTGGGTGCCGACGACCTGCCCCGCGCGTCCTTGTAGACGTAGTGACCCGAGATGTGCAGGTTCACATAGCCGTGGTCGCGGCCCGTGGCCAGGCGGACGGCCGCGAAGTACTGGTGCGCCCGGGAGCCGTTCACCGAGGTGAAGGTCCCACCGATGAACAGCCGATGCCTGGCGGCGGTGAGCGTGGTCACCCGGTTGTTCGTCCTCGCGGAGAAGCGGGACACGACGGCGCCGGTCACAGCGTTGACCGCGACGACGTTGTGGACTCTGCGGCCGCGCACGCGGGAGAACGAGCCACCGAGGTACGCCGTGGCGCAGTTCGGGCTCAGCGCCACTGAGTTCACCTCGCCGTTGACCCGAGGGTTCCACCTGGTCAACCTGCCCGTGGTCGCGGAGAAGCTGAAGGCGTTCCGTCGCTCGTAGGTCGCCGAGCCCTGACGGATCCGCGTGAACCTGCCGACGGCGTACATCGTCGGCCCGCACCGCACCATCTGACGCACCTGCTCCACCGCGCCCGAGGTGCCGCGCCCGACGAGACTCGGCGTCCAGGTGGCTGCGATGTCACCGACAGGACCAGGTGCGACCCCTGCAGCCGACGGTGCGACGGGAGTCAACCCGCTCCCGAGCGACGACAGCCCACCGACCACCAGCGCGAGCATCCCCGGACGCCACATCGGCTCCCCCAAGTGCAGGACGGAAGACGACGCTAGATCGTCGTCGGGGCCGCGTCAACGACGACCCTCTTCCTGGAGACCCGCCCGGTTGCTGGACGATCCGTCGGAGCTCCGGGGAGTCCACGGCGGATGTCGCGGATGATCCGGGTGAGCAGGCGAGAGACCTGCATCTGGCTGACGCCGAGGTCGTCGGCGATCTCCTGCTGCGTGCGCTCCTGGAAGTAGCGCAGGTGCAGGATGCGGCGGTCTCGCTCGCTGAGGCGCCGGACCACGGGCGCCAGCAGCACGCGCGCCTCGGCCGCCTGTTGCTGGGTCTCGTCGGAGCCGCCTTCGAGCAGGTCGGCCAGCGACGTGGCGGCCTCTCCAGCCACGGGCCGGTCCAGGGAGGTCGGCTGGAAGCAGCCGTCGGCGCCGAGCGCGGCACGCACCGACTCCACGTCAGCGCCCATCGCCTCCGCCAGTTCGGCCAGCGTGGGTTCCCGTCCCAACCGCTGCGTCAGCTCGGACCGCTCGGCGATGGCGTGGATCTGCAGCTCCTGGATGCGTCGGGGAGGACGAACCGTCCAGCCGTGGTCACGGAAGTGCTTCTTCAGCTCTCCGCGGATCGTCGGCACCGCATAGGACAAGAAGTTCGTCTCGGTGTCAGGGTCGAAGTTCCGCGCCACCCGGATCAGGGCGACGTAGGCGACCTGCTCCAGGTCGTCGCGCGCGATCCCTCTCCCGGCGAAGCTCGAGGCGATCGTGCGGGCGACACACATGTTGAGCACGACCACCCCTTCGAGCAATCGCTGACGTTCCCGGTGATCGTCCGTGGCACGGACACGAGCAAGCAGCTCCTGGGTCCGCTGCTGGCGCTCCGCCCGAGACCTGGGCGCCGCCTCGCTGTCCGGGGCGAGGACCGAGAAGAGGACTCGCTCCCCGAGGTGCATGTCGTACACGGAGCCTCCAGCAGATCGGCTTGCCTTCGCACCCCAGAACATTGGATCGGACTGCGACACATTGTCTCTGCAGGTATATATCCGCAGCACGACCGAACATGCCGCCCGCGCTCTTTACGATCTCGTGACGAAGTGACGACAGGCGGCCGGCCACGCGGCCACGGCGGGCCCAGCAGCGACCTCGCAACACCCGTTCGGCCGTCAGGGCCCGTACCTGCGGTGCCAGTGCTGGACCGCGCGGGTCCAGACGGCGGGGTCATGGGTCACCCGGAAGCAGGCAGGAAGTCGCCGGGGATAGGGGCCCTTGCCGAGCCACACCATCACGTTGTGCGAGCAGCTGGCCAGCTTGCCGTCGGGGAGGCCCAGGCCCACGGTGGCCGCCCGCATGTCGGCTCGGAACACGTCACCATGGAGGGACAGCATCGGTCCGTTCGGGTCCCACTTGAAGAATCCGGCGGTGCCCGGCTCCTTCTCGCCGTTGTAGGTGCGCGCCATCGGACGCAGCCGGACGAGCGTGTGCCTGATCGCGACCAGGTTGTCGCTGCCGTCGGACACGCCGCTCTGGTCGCTGTAGGTGCGGGCACTGAACGCGTTGTAGCAACCGTCGAGGAGGGAGTTCTCGACGGTGCCGGAGTGCAGCCAGTCGTTCTCGATGCAGTCGTCACGAGAGTCGGAGAGCTCCACCCGGCGCACGGCCCAGTTCTGTGCCTGGTCGACGAAGCGCAGCGAGTCCCCATAGTCGTGGACCCTGATGTCTTCGACAGTCGCCCCCGGCCCGCTGATGACCACGGCCGCGGTGGCGTGCATCGTCCGCCATGGCGTGAGCTGCGACCAGGTGCCCTCGATGTGGCCTCCGGTGACACAGATGTCCGGGCCGCCGCCGACGACCAGCACGTAGGGCTTGCGGCCCTCCCAGCGGGCCGCCCGAGCATCGATCCAGGTCCGGCCCGCCAGTGCGGTGTGCTCATACTCCCCGCCCCCCGTCAAGGGCACGTGGCGCACCCCCCTGCCGTGGTGGAAGCAGTGGGCGTGGACATCGCGAGTGACGGAGTCACCGATGAACGCCGCGCCGAACAGGACTGCGATCGCCAGGACGGCGACAGAGATTCCAGCGAGGAAGACGGACCGGCGCATTCTCAGCCTCCCGGGAGTGCGTGGCAGGCCAGGGTCCCCTCTCAGCACACCCAACATGTCACCGCAGCCCTCGCCGCCGGTCCCGACGATGCGCGTAGGTTCGCTACGCCGTTCGGCGGAGGCTCACCTGCTCTGTCCCTGGCCGCGAGCTGTCACGGCAGCCGGTCCAGCAATGGCCCCATCGCGACCGGCGCCGAGGTGTCGACCTCGACGCATGGCCCCAGGCCGAGGGGGATGCACGCCGCCGTGGCGTCGCGGATGCGCTGCAACGTCTCTTCGTCGGACGGCTTGTGGGGGCCGAACCGCACGCGTCGCCGGTACCGGTCCACCGCGACCTCCGCGGGCACGCGGCAGAGCACCTCGACCACGCGCGACGCGCTCGCGGTCAACCACGCAGCAACGCGCGTCGTGTCACGACCGGGCTGGATCCAGATGTCGACAACCACCCGACCCTCGTAGGCGCTGAGCCGGGCGCTGAGCTCCCTCTCCGCCGCCAGTCGCAGGTCGACCCCGAGCAGCGCACCGCCTGAGGACTCGTAGAGGCGCTCCTTGATCGCGTCCAGGGCCAGGAACGGTGCCTCCAACGCCTGGGCAAGCGCGCGCCCCAGCGTGGTCTTCCCCGAGCCGGGCACCCCGGTCACGACCACGGCAACGCTGCCCGCCCGACGATCCTTCACCTGGCCATCCACCTGCCCATCGTCCTTCATCGGGACGCCTTGGACAGGACCGGCGACGGCGGGGCGATTTCGGTCGGCCGCGAACCATTGACAGTTGGCGAACGGGATGACAGCGTAAGCGCTTACTCAAGTAAGCGCTTACTCATCTCGGGAGTTGTGGCGTGATCGAGAGATCGACCATCTACGAGGTCGCCCGTCGCAGCGGGGTCTCGACTGCAACGGTCTCCCGTGTCATGCACGAAGGGTCTGGCTTCTCGGAAGCAACGCGGGACCGGGTGCTGGCGACGGCCCGTGAACTCGGGTGGATCCCCAACCATTCCGCGAGCAGCCTGGCGGCACGCCGCACCGGCATCGTCGGACTCCTCTTCCCCGAGTTCGGCGTGTACGACGACATCGACAGCGACTCCCCCTTGTATGTCGATCTGATCATCCGCGGAGCCGAACGCGCGGCCAGCGCTGCCGGAAACGCCATCCTGATCGCGGCCACCCGCGGTCGCAGAGGGCTCGAGCTGGCGCATTCGGTGGCCAGCAAGGTGGACGGGCTCGTGGTGCTGGCAGGCAGCCTGTCCGCCGCGGAACTGTCTCTCGTGTCCCAGCGGGTCCCCGTCGTGCTGCTCGCCGGCCAACCCAGGAGGTCGCGACTGGACTTCGTCGACGCCGACAACCGTGCGGGCATGCATGCCGTGACCACCCATCTGCTCAGCACCCACAAGCTCCACGACCTCGCCTTCGTTGCGGGCCCGTCCCGCTCGCCTGACTCGCGGGAGCGGTTCGCCGGCTTCTGTGATGCCCTGACTGCCGGAGGGCACCGGGCCCAGGAACGACCTGACGCCCACGGAGCATTCACCGTCTCCGGAGGTGCGTCCGCCACTGCCGAGCTCATTGAAGCCCGAAGCGCGCTGCCCCAGGCCATCGTGTATGGCAACGACGAGATGGCCATCGGTGGCCTTGCCGCGTTGCGGGCGCGCGGCGTGTCGGTGCCGCGAGAGGTCGCTGTCACCGGATTCGACGACATCGCCGCGGCTCGCCACATGCATCCGACGCTGACCACGGTGCGCCAGCCGATGCGGGAGTCCGGCGAGACCGCGGTGCGCGTGCTCCTGGAGCGCATCGCCGACCGTGAGGCCCCGCGCCGCGGGCTCGTGCTCCCCACCGAGATGGTCATCCGCACCAGCTGCGGATGCCGTCGCCGTCACCAACTCACCACCGAAGGAGATCGATGACGACCGACCAGGACTCCGCTGCCGCCCGGGCCGACTGGGAGCAACGCATCTACCGCCGCCTGACCGAGACCAAGGCCGCTGATCCGGCATCGGAGCTCGAGGCCCCGGCGGACGTGCAGGCGCTGCCGCGCAACGGGTTCGTGGAGCTGGCCTGGCGGCCCGTGCAGGGTGCTGCGGGTTACCTGATCGAACGCAGCGCCGACGACGAGCCTCCCCACATCGTCGACCACGGAGGCAGTGATGTCCCGGCCGTCCCCGGAACCCGGTTCGCCGACACCGGGCTCCGCGACGGGGTCACCTACCGCTACCGCGTCGGTGCGGTGCTCGGCAACGAGCACCCGGCCTGGCACTGGTCCGACCCCGTCGAGGGTCAGACCGCCGGGAGCGCCGGCGGCTCGGTCGAGGTCAGCGTGGACACCGCGACAGAACAGGGCCGGCTCGACCGGGTCTGGTGGCTGGTCGGCTCCGAGCGACTGACCCAGCTGCGGTTCGGTGACGACGGCCATGGTCACCACATCGGCGAGGAGTTCGCCGAGTCGCTGCAGATCGCCCATGACGATCTGGGCGTCACCGCCGTGCGTGCGCACGCGATCCTGCACGACGACAACGCTGTGGTCAGCCGCGAGGAGGACGGGTCCCTTCGGCTGGACTTCTCCCAGGTCGACGCCCTCTACGACCGGATCCTCGCCCTCGGCGTGCATCCGGTGGTCGAGCTGGGATTCATGCCCGCCGCGATCGCCCGCGATCCGGAGGAGACGGTGTTCGCCTACCGCGGCATCATCTCGCCGCCGCGGGAGTGGTCGGAGTGGCGGCACGTCGTCGCCGAGCTCGCCCGGCACCTGGTCGAGCGCTACGGCATCGAGGAGGTCGCGAGCTGGGGCTTCGAGGTGTGGAACGAGCCGAACCTGGAAGTGTTCTGGAGCGGCAGCCAGGCCGACTACCTGCGGTTGTACGGCGAGGCGGCCAAGGCGCTCAAGGAGGTCGACGATCGCCTCCGCGTCGGTGGGCCCTCCACCGCGGCGTCGGAGTGGGTCGAGGCTCTCGCGGCCCACGCCGAGCGGGAGGGGCTTCCCCTGGAGCTGGCGACGACGCACACCTACGGCAATGCCCCGCTCGACTTCCGGGACGTGCTCGCCCGGCACGGGTTCCCCGACACTCCGATCCTGTGGACCGAGTGGGGGGTGGGGTCCACCCACTTCGGTCCCATCCACGACGGCATCGCCGGTGCTCCCTTCGTGCTCGCCGGCTACAAGAGCGCTCAGGGGCGGCTGCGAGCACTGTCCTACTGGGTGGTCAGCGACCACTTCGAGGAGCTCGGCCGGCCACCGCGGCTGTTCCACGACGGCTTCGGCCTGCTCACGGTCGGCAACCTGCGCAAGCCGCGCTACTGGGCGGTGCACCTGGCCGCGCACCAGGGCGACACCGTGCTGGACGCAGCGGTGCGCGGCGATGGCGGGGGCGTGCTGGTGGACGCCTGGGCGACCCGGCACGACGACGGCACGGTCGACGTGCTGGTGTGGAACGGCACGATCAACGCAGAGGTCAAGGACGGCGACCCACGACTACACCGGCGCGTGCGGGTCGTCCTGCACGGCCTGCCCGCCGTCACCTGGAGCGCCGAGCTCGCCCGGGTCGACGCGGACCATTCGAACATCCTCCGGGCCGCCCCTCCCGAGGACTGGCCCGACACCGAAGCCCTCCGCGAGCACGACCGGCTCGATGTCGAGGAGCTCCCCGACATCGACGCCGGCTCCGGCGAGGCCTCGCTGGAGATCGAGCTCCCCCAGCCCGGGGTCGCCCGGCTGCGCCTGAAGATCAAGGAGAACATCTGATGAACACCCACCTGCGGCACAAGACCGCGATCATCGCGGCCGGACTGATCGCCTCGGCGCTCACCCTCGACGGCTGCGGCGCCGCGAACAACGGCGCGGGCACGGGTGGGAGCGGCACGCTGACCATCCAGGGTGACGCCGGGAACCCCCAGCTGGTCGAGAACTTCAACCCGCTGGTGATCGCCACGGAGCTGCACGGCGCCCAGCTGATCTACGAGCCTCTGGAGGTCCGCAGCCCGATCGACGGCACCTACACGCCGTTCCTCGCGACCGGGCACAGCTTCAAGAACCCCACCACCCTGCAGTTCACCATCCGCAAGGGGGTCACCTGGAGCGACGGCAAGCCGTTCACTCCCGCCGATGTGGTCTTCACCTTCGACCTGCTGAAGAAGTACCCCGCCCTGGACGCGAGCGGTGTCTGGACCCAGCTCTCCGGGGTGAAGGCCCAGGGTGACACCGTCACCTTCACCTTCAAGAAGCCCAACGTCCCGTTCGCCGGCGTCGTCGCCGCCCAGGTGATCGTCCCGCAGCACATCTGGTCACAGGTGAAGGACCCGACGAAGTTCGCGAACACCAAGCCCGTCGGCACCGGACCCTTCACGCTCGCCAGCTTCGCGCCCACCCAGTACACGCTGAAGAAGAACGCCCACTACTGGAACGCGAGCCGGATCGCCCCGCAGCAGGTCGTCTTCCCGGCGCAGTCGAGCAACCAGAGCACCAACCAGCTCGACGTGACCAGCGGCAAGTTCGACTGGGCCTACAACTACCTGCCGGACGTGAAGAAGACCTACGTCTCCCGCGACCCCGCGCACAACATCTACTGGTTCCCCCCGGGCGGGACGATCGGCCTCTTCCTCAACCTGACCAAGAAGCCGTACCAGGATGTCGACTTCCGCAAGGGCATCAGCGAGTCGATCGACCGCGACCTGATCGCCCGCAAGGCGGTCAACGGCTACATGTCCGGCGCGAGCCAGTCCGGGCTGATCCTGCCGAACGAGCAGAAGTGGCTCGACCCCTCCCTCCCCCAAGGAGGCAACATCTCGCAGGACACCACTCAGGCCATGGCCGACTTCAAGAAGGCCGGCTACACCGTGAAGAGCGGCAAGCTCGTGGACCGGTCCGGTCGACAGGTCTCGATGTCCATCATGATGCCGAGCAACTACAGCGACTGGGTGGCCGCCGGCAAGGAGCTGGTCAACGAGCTCGACAAGATCGGCATCAAGGCCTCGCTCGACACTCCGCAGTCCGCGCAGTACACCTCGGCCACCCAGGCCGGCAAGTACGACGCCGCCTTCGGCGGGTACGGCGGCACCGGAGACCCCTACACCGACTTCAACAACGCCCTCAACAGCTCCTACGCGGCACCCGTCGGCACCCCCACCGCCAACAACTTCGAACGGTTCAAGAGCCCCCAGGTCGACAGCGAGCTGGCCACCCTGGCCGCCACCACCGACCCCGCCCGGCAGAAGCAGGCCGTGCATGCCCTCGAGCAGTACATGTATGCCAACGTGCCGGTGGTGCTGATGTACTACGGCGGCTCGTGGGGGCTCTTCTCGACGAAGAACTTCACCGGCTGGCCGTCGGCGCAGGATCCCTATGCCCTGCCGACCAGCTACAACAACGAGATCCTCGTCGTGGTCTCCCACCTGCGCAAGGCGCACTGACCGGACATGACCCGCTGAGCTGACGATGAGATACGTACTGCGCAAGACCGGGCTGTTCGTGGTCACCCTCTGGGCGGCCGTGACGCTCAACTTCGTCCTGCCGCGGCTGATGCCCGGCTCGCCCGTCGACGCCGCGCTCGCCAAGCTGGCCCAAGGGGGGCAGCAGGTGACCAACGCGCAGCGGCGCGCGATCGAGATCCAGCTCGGTTCCCCCCACGGCAGCCCGGTCTCGCAGTACTTCGACTACCTGTGGAACATGGCGCACCTGCACTTCGGCAGCTCCTACTCCTTCCCCAACCAGACGGTGGCTCAGACGATCGGTGGTGCCCTGCCGTGGACCCTGGTGCTCGTCGGCGTCACCACGGTCGTCGCCTTCGTCATCGGCACCCTGCTGGGTGTCTTCGCCGGATGGCGCCGGGGCAGCAGGTCCGACGCCACGGTCACCGTGGGCGCCACGTTCTTCGCCTCCTTCCCGCCGTTCTGGCTGGGCATGCTGCTGCTGTTCTGGCTGGCGTTCCGGCTCAACGCGTTCCCGATCAAGGGCGGCTACTCGCCCGGGCTCACGCCGACGCTGAGCCCGGCCTTCCTCTCCGACGCGGTGCAGCACAGCATCCTGCCGGCCATCACCCTGGCGGTGACCTCGCTGTCGGGATGGGTGTTCGGCATGCGCAACAACATGATCAACACCCTCGGCGAGGACTACGTCACGTTCGCGGAGGCCAACGGCCTGCGGCGTCGGACGATCGCGCTCCTCTACGCCGCCCGCAACGCGATGCTGCCCAACGTGACCGCCTTCGGGCTCTCCCTGGGCGCGGTGGTCGGCGGGTCGGTCCTGGTGGAGGGGGTCTTCAGCTACCCGGGCCTGGGGAACCTGCTCTACACCGCGGTGCTCAACCACGACTTCCCGCTGATGCAGGCGCTGTTCCTGGTCATCACGGTGAGCATGCTCGTCGCGATCTTCCTCGTCGACATCCTCTACGTCCGCCTCGACCCGCGAGTCCGGAGGTGACCCGATGACCATGACGACCAGCGCGCCGCCCCCGACAGATCCGGGCACCGCGGTCGTCGTACCCTCCGGCACCTCGCGGTTCCCCGGACCGGTGCGCTTCCTCGGCCGGTCGCTGCGCACCCTGTGGAGCAACGGCAAGGCCAGGATCGGCCTGGTGCTCCTCACCCTCATCGTCCTGATGGCGGTGTTCGCGCCCCTGATCGCACCACACTCCCCGACCTCGACGAGCTTCACCCCCTACCTCGGGCCCTCTGCACGCAACTGGTTCGGGACCACCGGCAACGGCCAGGACGTCTTCTCCCAGGTCGTCTACGGCGCCCGCGTCTCGCTGCTCGTCGGCCTCGGCGCGGGCATCGCCGCGACGTTCGTGGCGGTGACCATCGGCCTGGTCTGCGGCTACCGACCCGGCGCGGTGGACGAGGTGCTCAGCTTCGTCACCAACCTCACGCTGGTGATCCCGGGGCTGCCGCTGATGATCATCCTGGCCGCCTACACTCCCAGCCGCTCGGTGTGGACCATCGTCGTGGTCGTGGCGCTGACCAGCTGGGCCACCGGCGCCCGGGTGATCCGCAGCCAGGCAGCCTCCATCCGCGCCCGGGACTACGTCACCTCCGCGGTCTTCTCCGGGGAGGGCCTGCTACGCATCGTCTTCCGCGAGATCCTGCCGAACATGACCTCGCTGGTCGCCGGCAGCTTCTTCGGCGCGGCCACCGCAGCGGTCATGGCCGAGGCGAGCCTGGAGTTCCTCGGGCTGGGCAACCCCAACACGGTGAGCTGGGGGACGATCCTGTACTACGCCCAACAGCAGAACGCGCTGCTGACCGGGCAGTGGATCCTGGTCTTCGCACCCGGCCTGATGATCGCGCTGCTGGCGGTCTCGTTCACCCTGGTCAACTTCGGCGTCGACGCGCTGTCGAACCCGAGACTGCGGGAGAAGTGATGGCGCCCCTGCTCGAGGCCCGCGCGGTCAACGTCGTCTACCAGCCCGCCGGAGGCGCACCCGTCCACGCGGTGCGTGACGTCTCGCTCACCCTCGCGCAGGGAGAGTTCGTCGGTCTGGTCGGTGAATCCGGTTGCGGCAAGTCGACGCTGGGCTACGCGCTGACCCGCCTGCTGCAACCGCCGGCACACCTCACCGGTGGGCAGATCCGGTTCGACGGAGTGGACCTCGCCGGCCTGGACGGTGAGGCCCTGCGTCGCCAGCGGCGCAACGGCATCGCCATGGTGCTGCAGAGCGGGATGAACGCGCTGAACCCGGTGCGCACCATCGGGGCTCACCTGCGCGACATCATGAGGGCGCACTCCCGCGAGGGCGAGTCGGTCAGCAGGGACGCCGTGCGGCGGCGCGGCGAGGAGCTGCTGGCCGCCGTACGTCTCGAGCCCGAGGTGCTCGGCCGGTATCCGCACGAGCTCTCCGGCGGCATGCGGCAGCGGGTCTCGATCGCCCTCGCGCTGTCCCTGGACCCGAAGCTCATCGTCTTCGACGAGCCGACCACCGCGCTCGACGTCATCGTGCAGGGCGCGGTGATGCAGACCATCAAGGACCTGCAGCGAGAGCGGGGCTTCACCGCGATCCTCATCAGTCACGACCTCGGCGTGGTCCTGGAGGCCACCAGCCGGATCATGGTGATGTACGCCGGCCGCATCGTCGAGGACCAGCCCAGCGGGGACCTGCTGACCGGCCGGCACCATCCCTACACCGAGGCGCTGCTCGGCTGCTACGCAGACCCCCGCGCGGATGTCGTCGAGCTCGGCGGGATCCCCGGCACGCCTCCCGACCTCTCCGTGGAACAACCCGGCTGCGCCTTCACCCCTCGGTGCCCGTTCGCGGTCGACACCTGCGCCCACGTCGTGCCCCCGCTGGCGGGCCTCGGCGCCGGCCGCGCCGCCTGCCACGTCCGGGCGCCCGAGCAAGGAAGGGAGCAAGTCGGTGCCTGAGTCCCCACCCGTCCACCCGCCCGAGGTGCCTCCCCTGCAGGTCGACGCTCTCACCAAGGTCTTCCAGTCACGGGGGCGTCACCGGGGCAAGGTGACCGCCGTCGACGACGTCACCTTCACCGTCGAGCCCGGAGCCGCCGTGGGTCTCGTCGGCGCCAGCGGCAGCGGGAAGTCGACCATCGCCAAGCTCGTGACCGCCTCGGAGCGGCCCACCAGCGGAGCGATCAGCTTCGGCGACGTGCGGGTGGACCGGCTGCGTCGGCGTTCCCTGCGCGAGTTCCACTCCCGGGTGCAGATGGTCTTCCAGGACCCCTACGGCGCCCTCAACCCGCTGCACACCGCGGAGTACACCCTCAGCCGGCCACTGCAGAACTTCCTCGGTCTCTCCGCCGGCGAGGCCCGTGCGCGGGTGCACGACCTGCTCGAGACCGTCGGGCTCACCCCGACCGCCCAGTACGCCGCGAAGCTCCCCCACCAGCTCTCCGGTGGACAGCGGCAACGCGTCGTCATCGCGAGAGCGCTGGCCTGCGAGCCGCAGCTCATCGTTGCCGACGAGCCGGTCTCCATGCTCGACGTCTCCCTGCGCGCAGGAGTGCTCCGCCTGCTGGAGTCGCTCCGGCGGGAACGCGGCCTGAGCCTGCTCTACATCACCCACGACCTGCTCAGCGCCCGGGTCGTCACCGACCAGATCCTGGTGATGAGCCAGGGCCGCATCGTCGAGCGCGGAGAGACGCTGCAGGTCCTGCAGCACCCTCAGCACGACTACACCGTCGCCCTGCTCGACGCCGTGGCTGCGCCCACCGCCGACAGCGCTTGACCCCTCACGTCACGTCCTCTTCTCGGGAAGGAAGCTCATGACGATCCATCCATCCAGGCGCACCCTCGCCGCAGCCACCGCGGCCACGGCCGCGCTCGGCCTCACCTTGCTCGCCCCGCACGCACAGGCCGCGGCACCGGCCCCGCTGCACCGGAGCTCGCCTGCGGCGTCGGCTGCGCACGGCCCGCGGTCAGTCTCGCCGTACCATCCCTTCACTGCGGCTCAGCGCGCCGACCTGATGCAGATCGCCCGCCGCACCTGGAGCTTCTACGACCAGGACGTGGACCCGGGGACGCACCTGCCGCTGGACAACCTCACCTACGCCGGCGGATCCAGCTCCCCGACGAGCCGGGGCGAGTACACCTCCTCGGCCAACATCGGCGTCTACCTGTGGGCCGTCGTCTCCGCACGCGACCTCGGACTGATCACGCCGGGGCACGCCACCAGGCGTATCCGGCAGACGCTGCGCGAGGTCGCGAGCCTCGACCGCCACAAGGGCTTCCTCTACCAGTGGTACGACACCCGCACCGGTCACGTGATCAAGAATCCCGGACAGGGCGACTGCCCGACCGTCGGAGGCACCTTCGACAACTGCTCGTTCCTGTCCAACGTCGACAACGGCTGGTACGCCTCCGGCCTGGTGGTCGTGCGCCAGGCGATCCCCGGCGCCGCCAGGTTGGCCGACCGCCTGCTGGGCCAGATGGACTTCGGCATCTTCTACGACGACCGCGCCGAGACCCACTGCAACACCAATCCCGCGATCCCCGGCAACCAGCCGACCGGCCAGATGTACGGCGGCTACTACGTCGGCTCGCCCCCCGACGTGGGCGACAACTGGACGCACTACTACCACAACGGGGCGTTGTACTCCGACCCGCGGATCTCGGCCTACCTCGGACTCGGTCTCGAGCAGATGCCGGGCAACGTCTGGTGGCGCAGCTGGCGAGAGCTGCCCCCTCAGGCTCCGTTCTCCGACTGCTCCACCGACCCGGACTTCTCCTGGCAGGGCCAGTGGCCGATGGGCGGCCGATGGGAGACGATCACCGACCCGCAGTCGGGTGAGCAGTTCCCCGTCTGGGAAGGTCATTACACCTACCCCGGCACCCATCTCCGCTTCATGCCGACCTTCGCCGGAGGCATGTTCGAAGCCCTGATGGCCAACGAGGTCGTGCCGGAGACCTCGTGGGGACCCCATGGCTTCGGTCTCGCCGACCAGCGGGCGGCGATGGTGCAGCGCAAGTACGCCACCGACGAGCTCGGCCTGCCCGTCTGGGGGATGTCTCCGTCCAGCACCGCCGACGACTCCGGCGGCTACAGCGGCTACGGCGTCGAAGGCCTCCGGTTCCCCTACCACGGCGCGGGGGCCGACAGCGACCATCCCAACCAGGGTCTGTCGCAGTGCCACGGGTGCGCCAGCGAGGAGGTCGTCACTCCGCACGCCTCCTTCCTCGCACTCGACGTGCTGCCGCAGGACGCCTACACCAACATCGCCAAGCTGCGCAGCCTCTACCCCGGCCTCTACGGCGCTCATGGGTTCTTCGACGCGGTCGACCCGACGACCGGCTCGGTCGGCCACAGGATCCTGGTGCTCGACCAGTCCATGATCATGGCCTCGCTGGACAACGCCCTGCGCAACCGGGCTCTGCAGCGCCACTTCGCCGCAGACCGGGTCTCCAGGATCCCGCACCTCTACCTCGCGATGGAGCACATGACGCTCTGAACACCGTGACCACATCCGCAGCCGCCTCGGGTCGCGGGCCTCGGGAGCCCGCGTCCTCGAGGGGTGCCGCAGGCCGCTGCAACCTTCCGGGCGCACCCGGCGTACTCACTGCTGACGCACGGCCCGACGGGCCGTCACCAGCAGAGAGAAGAAGGCGATGCACAAGACCCTCACCGGCGCCGCAGTCCTGTCGGCCGCTGCCCTGACCCTCGGACTCGTCGCGCCGGCGAACGCCGCCCGCTACCGGCAGGACGACCCGCAGGAGACCTCCCATGGCTACGACCTGCTGGCCGTCCAGGTCCGCAACGCCGAGCACAAGGTCGTCGTGACCACTCGCCACCACAACCTGCGGCGCGACCCCAGCAGCGGCTCGGGCGGCGCCGTCTACATCGACACGGACCCGGGCGACAAGGGCCCGGAGTACGTCTTCGTCGGCGGCTACTACGAAGGCACCGACTACCAGCTGCTGCACACCGACGGCTTCGCCCGCAAGACCTGGGGCAAGCCGGCCACCGGTCGCTACCGGATGACCGTGGACTACCAGGCGAACACGGTGCGGATGGTGATGGCACGCAAGACGCTCGGCCACCCCGACGCGCTGCGGGTGGCCGTCCGCGCCTCGGGCACCCGGTCCGACGGCACCAGCAAGGGGCTGGTCGACTGGCTGGGCAGGCCGCGCAGCTTCACCCCGTGGGTGGCCCGCGGCTGAGGCGCGCTGGGTGCCGGCGCTCGGGCGCCGGACCCTGGACCAGCCGCCTGCGCTGGGCTACACCGGGGAGTCGGAACCCGGGCGCCTGCCCGGTCACCGTGGAACGCTGCAGCCCATGAGCGCTCGGTGCCGACTGATCCCACGGCGCAGCTACCTGGCCGGCTCGCTCGGGATCGTGCTCGCACTGACCGCTGGCGGGTTTGCGGGCTGGGATGTCGTGGCGACCCGCACCGCCGACCGGGTGCACGTCACCTGGCAGCCCGACGCCTCCTCCTGCACCGGCCACGCGCTGCAAGGAGGACCGAAGCGCCTCGGCCTGGCCGGCGTTCCGGTGCTGTCCGTGCACCCCGGAACCTCGTGCACCGTGCAGGTGCGCGTGGTCAACGCCTCCCCGCGCCCGGTGCGGCTGGACTCGATCATCGGCGGGCTGCTCGGGCCGCAGTCCAGCCACATCCTGACCGCCGTCCACGCCACCGACGGCGGCCGACCCCGGGGCGACCGACTCGACGCCTACTGGCCCGTGCACCGGACCATCGCACCCCACCACACCGCCCGCTACCGGATCGGCGTCCGCTACCGGCCCTCCGGCTGCGATGGCAACGCTTCCGCCATGGGCATCGGCGGGTTCCCCGATGCGCACATCACCGTGCTCGGCCGTGGCTACATCCGCCTGGGCACCAGGCCGCTCCACTGGGTGCAGCGCGGCCGCTCACCGGGCTGCGGCCAGCCACGATGAAGGCACCGCCGAGTGGTCAGAGCTGGTGCACCTCGCAGGTGCAGTACATGTTCCGGCACGTGTAGCACGCAGGCATCTGCCTGCAGCGCGGGCACACGTTGCAGTCGACCGGCACGGTGTGCCTGGCGGCATCCTGCGACTCGTAGGGCTCCCCGCAGTGGAAGCACGGCGGACGCGCGACGGCGTCCGGAGGTACCCCGGCGGTCGTGTCCGGCATCAGATGTCGCCGACTCCCGCGAACACGAGGCCTGCCATCACGACGAATGCGACCCCGGTCAGCATGTCGGTACGGAGGCGAGGGATGTAGGCCGCCACGGTGCGGCCGATCTGGTGTCCCGCGATCGACATCACGAAGGTCGTGAGGCCGAACAACGGCGGGGCGAGCCATGGCGAATATCCCACCAGGCCGAGGGTGGCGCCGGCCGCCACGTTGTCGAGGCTCAGAGGCACGGGCAGCCACCGCCTCGCCGTTCTCATGTCCGGGTCCGTCTGCTGGGGGGACCGGATGGACTGGACGATGACCCACAGACCGTACGATGCGAGGCCGATCGCCCCGATCAACTCGGCGGTGTTCGAGATCCTGGTGGTCAGGTAGCCACCGATGAGCAGCCCGACCAGCGGCATGACGCCGTCCCACAGACCGAAGATCAAGGACGTCTTCGCCGACTGGAGGACGCTCGGCCTGAGACCGCCGAGCACGATGGACGTCCGGAAGTTGTCCATGCTCAGGGTGAACCCCAGGACGATCAGTCCGATCATCTCGTCTCCTTCCAGCCCGCTAGGGCATCACGGCGGTCGCCGGCGGCCGAGTACGGCCCGGGTGGGACCGAGGAGCGATGACGCCGTCGCCCCGCGTGGGCTCGTTCGCGGCCGCCACCGCGGCCTCGACGAGCTCGTGATCCGGGGAGAGATGGCAGACCGGGTCGGTGCGGGCGGCGTCACCGGTGAGCGCGAACGCCTGGCAGCGGCAGCCGCCGAAGTCGAGCTGACGACGCTCGCAGCTGCGGCACGGGTCCGGCATCCACGCCTCGCCACGGAACCGCTCGAACAGCGGCGACTCCTCCCAGATCCAGGGCAGCGAGTGCTCGCGCACATTGGCCGTGGGCATGCCGAGTCCGCGGGCCAGCTCATGGGCGGCCGGGCACGGCAGGGCGTCGCCGTTGGGCACCACGGTGAGCTGGCGGCGGGCCCAGCCGTCCATGCAGGGCTTGGGATATCGGCTGTAGTAGTCCGGGATCACGTAGATGATCTCCATCTGGCCGCGGAGTCGCTCCCGAGCCGCCCGCACCACGGTCTCTGCCCGCTCCAGCTGGTCCCTGCTCGGCAAGAGGGCGGCGCGGTTGCGCTGCGCCCAGCCGTAGTACTGGGTGTTGGCCAGCTCGATGCGATCGGCTCCCATGTCCGCAGCCATGTCGAGGATGGCGCCGATCCGGTCGAGGTTCTGGCGATGCAGCACCACGTTGATGGTCAGGGGCCAACCCAGCCGCTTCGCGAGCCGTGTCACCTCCTGCTTGCGCTGGAATGACGGGGTGCCGGCGATCCGGTCGGACAGGACCCGCTCGTCGGCCTGGATGCTGATCTGCACGTGGTCGAGGCCGGCGTCTCGCAGCTGCTCAGCGCGCCGCTCGGAGAAGCCGAGGCCGCTGGTGATCAGGTTGGTGTACATGCCCGACCGGCTGGCGTGCCGCACCAGCTCCACGATGTCGCGGCGCTGCATCGGCTCGCCACCCGAGAGGTGCAGCTGGAGGACACCCAGCTCCGCTGCCTCGGCGAAGACCCGTTGCCACTCCTCGGTCGTCAGCTCGTCGCCGTAGTCGTCGAGGGCCAGCGGGTTGGAGCAGTACGGGCAGTGCAGCGGACAGGCATAGGTGAGCTCGGCGAGGAGCGCGAACGGCCCGTCCACGATCGGCTCAGTCATCATCCACCTCCATGCCGCGCAACGCGACGAGGTCGGTGACGAAGCGGCGTACGTCGCCGGCGGCCACCTCGTCGTACCGGCCCTGCAGCTCGGCCTCGATCTCGGCGACGGTCCGCTGTCCGTCGCACAGCCGCACGATCGCGGCGCCGGTGTCGTTGATGACCAGCACGTTCTCCGGCGACAGCAGCGCGTGTTGCCGGCGCGCGGCGTCGTACCGCATCCGGACGTGCGGCGCCAAGCGCGGCCGGGCGGAGTCATCCATGGCGGCCATAGGCCTGGTCGATGGCGTCGAGCATGCTCCACAGCACGTCGCACTTGAACGACAGCGCTGCCAGCGCGCCCGCCTGGGTCTCAGGGGTGACGCAGTGCTTCCGCACCACCTCGAGCCCGTGCTGGGAGTCACGGGGCGCCTGGGTGAGGCGGGCCCGGAAATAGCCGAGCGCCTCCGGGTCGATCCAGGTGTAGTGGCGTTCGAAGGCGGCGAGTCGGTCGCTCATCAGGTCAGGGGCGAAGAGCTCGGTCAGCGAGGAGGCAACCGCCTCGACCCACGGCCGGGTGCGCGCGAAGGTGACGTAGGCGTCGACGGCGAACCGCACCCCCGGGAGCAGGTGACGCTGGTCCTCGATCTCCTCGCGGGTCAGGCCGACAGCCTCGCCGAGACGCAGCCATGACTCGATGCCGCCGGATCCTTCGGTGGTGCCGTCATGGTCGATGATGCGCCGGACCCAGCGGCGCCTCACCTCGCGCTCGGGGCAGTTGCTCAGGATCGCCCCGTCCTTGCGGGGAATGTTCACCTGGTAGTAGAAGCGATTGGCCACCCACCCCCGGATCTCCTCGCGGCTGGATCGCCCCTCGTTCATCCGTCGGTGGAAGGGATGCTGGTGGTGATAGCGCTTGGCGTGGGCCCGGAGCGCTTCCTCGAGCTCATCGGGCGTCAGTGCTGTGGTGGTCATCGCTTCTCAGATCTCTAGCTCCAGCCCGTCCGTGGCGACCTCGATGCCGTGCCGGTCGAGGAGCCGACGCTCCGGCGAGTCCTCGAGCAGGATCGGGTTGGTGTTGTTGATGTGGATGTAGACCTTGCGGGCGATGGGCAGCTCCGTGAGCGCGTCGAGGCTGCCGCCGGGGCCCGCGATCGGCACGTGGCCCATGTCGCGGGCGGTCTTGCTGGCCAGGCCGAGCCTGGGCATCTCGTCGTCGCGCCAGCAGGTGCCGTCGACCAGCAGGCCGGAGCAACCGGCCAGCTCTCCGAGCACTTCGGGGGTGAGCCGCTGCACGGAGGGCAGGTAGACCAGGCTGCGACCGGTGATGGTGTCGGTGAGGCGGTAGCCCACGACCCGGCCCGAAGTCGCCGCCCCGGCGAACCGCATCGGCTTGTCGGTCGGGACCTCGAAGGCCCGGTAGGTCAGCCCGTCGCCGAGGGCCACCTCGGCCCCGGGCAGGACCGGCTGCCACTTGACCGGGCAGTACGCCTGGAGGGTGCGCAGCACCCCGGTGCCGGCGATCAGCGTCTCGTGCACCGACTCGGTCGCGTGCACCTCCAGCCCGCGCCCCTCGCGCATCAGCAGCAGGCCGAGGGTGTGGTCGAGCTCGGCGTCAGTGAGCAGCACGGCCTGCAGCCGCACCAGCCGCCCGTCGTCGGGGTGCAGGTCCGGGAAGGACTCGATCTGTGCCCGGATGTCCGGCGAGGCGTTGAGCAGGAACCACTGCCGGCGGTCGGCGCTGACGGCGACCGACGACTGGGTCCGTGGCACGCAGGGTCGTGAACCGGTCCGTACGGCGCGGCACGAGGGGCAGGCGCAGTTCCACTGCGGGAAGCCCCCGCCGGCCGCCGAGCCCAGCACACGCACCTGCACGCTCGATCACCCTCCCCCACCGCTCGCCGACGGGGTGCCGAGCCGATGGGGCCCGGCACCTCGCGGTGGTCGACTAGTCGGCCTCGTCCCACGTGGCCACGTAGGCGGTGACCTCGGCGGAGACCCGGATCTGCGCGACGGTGGGTGACTCCCAACTCCGCCGGGTCTTGTCGTCGGTGCGCTCCATGGCGATCTCTTCCTCTCGGTTGCTCTGGACGGAATGACGGCTCGGATCAGTCGGGCAGGGCGAAGGCGATCAGCGCGTCACCGTGCCCGGCGCTCAGCAGGCCCGGGATGATGCCCTCGAGCCAGCCGCCCCAGCCGACCGGTACGGCGACGTACTGCTTGCCGTCGACGCTGTAGGTCATCGGGCTGCCGTGGTGCCCGCTGCCGCACTGGAACCTGAACAGCTCCTCGCCGGTGCGTGCATCGAGTCCGAGGAACTCACCGGTCGGCGCGCCGGCGAACACCAGGTTGCCGGCTGTGGTGCACACCGAGGACGCCATCGGGTAGTCGTTGCGCCAGCGCCACTTCTCCTCGCCGTGGGTGTCGAACGCGCTGATCGAGCCGGCCATGTCGTCGAGGTCCACGGCGACGGCAGCGCCCCAGTAGGGCTGGCCTTCCTTGAACTCGCGACGCCGCCGGGTTGCGGTGGCACCCAGATCAGCGACCGGCACGTAGAACATCTCGGTCTGCTGGTTGTACGCCGCGTGCGTCCACTCCTTCGCGCCGGCAGGACCCGGGAAGAAGTGAACCGGCTCGCCCTCCTTGTCCGGGTACCTCCGCGGGGTCACCTTGCCGTCGCGGGTGATGGTGCCCCAGTCGATCCGGTCCACGAACGGGGTGACGTGCTGCAGCTCACCGTTGATGCGGTCCAGCACGAAGAAGTAGCCGTTCTTGTCGAAGTGGCCGAGCAGCTTCTTGCCGTCCCGTTCGAAGAGGATGTTCTCCATCACGGAGTCGTAGTCCCACAGGTCGTGGGGCGTGAACTGGTAGTGCCAGCGGATCTCACCGGAGTCCACGTCCACCGCGACGACGCTGTCGGTGAAGAGGTTGTCGCCCTCGCGGACCTCGCCGTCGAAGTCGGGCGCCGGGTTGCCGGTGCCGGCGTAGTAGAGGTTGGTCTCCGGGTCGTAGGTGCCGGTGATCCACGGGTTCGCCCCACCCCGGGCCCACGCCTCCCCGTCGGCCGGCCACGTCTCCGAGCCCGGCTCGCCGGGCTTCGGCACCGTGTAGCTGCGCCAGCGGTGCTCCCCGGTCTCCAGGTCCCAGCAGTCGAGGTGACCACGCGAGCCGAACTCGCCGCCGGAGCTGCCGGTGATGAGCGTGTCCTTGACGACCAGCGGAGCCATCGTGGCGCTCTCGCCGGCGCGGACGTCGCCCGATGTCTTCGACCAGACCGTCTTGCCGTCGGTCGCGTCCAACGCCAGCAGGTGGGCGTTCGGCGTGACCATGTAGACCTTGCCGTTGGCCACCGCGCAGCCGCGGTTGACGTTGCCGCAGCACAGCGACACGTCGAACGGCACCGCGTGCTTGTAGCGCCAGAGCAGGTTGCCGTTCTTCGCGTCGAGTGCCCAGAGCTGGCCGTCCCAGCCGGTCACGTACATCATCCCGTCGACGACGATCGGCGTCGCCTCGAAGGCGTAGGTCCCGGCGCCCGCGATCAGCCCGTGGGCGCCTGCCTGGAACATCCAGACCGGGCCCATCTTGCCGACATTGTCGGAGTTGATCTGGTCCAGCAGGCTGTACCGCTGGCCGTCGTACGCGCCGTAGTAGGTGAGCCAGTTGTGGGACTCCGAACGCGCGTTGAGGATGCGCTCGTAGTTCACGCTCGACGTCACATCCGGTGCCCGGTTCGCCATGGCGGTCAGCGACGTGAAATCGATCGCCTCGCCGGCGTCTGCGTAGTCGACAGCAGTCATGATCGCTCCTTTCCTATGGCCGCGGCTGGTCGGGTCGGTCGAGACGGGCCTCGGGCGGCACTTCGCCCTGGACGACGATCGCGGCGGTCAGGCCCCGGCCCTCGTCGTTGCCGTGCGGCGAGCTGTACCAGTAGTAGCCCGGGCCGTCGAGGTTGAGTCTGGCCCGGCCCTTCGAGTGGTTGAGCAGCCACAAGAACTTCTTGTCGCCGTTGCTCGGGAACAGCGCGGAGTGCGTGTTCGTGTCGTCGTTGACGACCGTCAGCTCAAGATCACCGCCGTGCGGCATGACCAGGATCGCGGGATCCCAGGCGATCGTGTCTTCTCTGATGGTGATCGTCGCTTCCATCGTTCCGTCGGCCCGCTCGGTGGCCGTGCCGATCGAGCCGGTGTTGAGCACCGCACCGATGGTTGCCTTGTTCTGGGCGTCCAAGCCGAGTGAGCTCACGAGGTCGGATCGGTCTTGAGCCGTCGTCATTTGGACGTCACCTCCTCACGCTTCGAAGTAGTTCTTCGTTGTGCGATGGGGCGTTCATCGCGCTTCCCACGGTCTACGGCTGCACCGTAGGCAGACCACGACGCCACGAACAGATGCGACCGCCGACCGCCCCGGGCCTGCCGTTCACATGCCGCAGGCCGCCGCTCGTCGGCCGCGGTGTCGGTTGAGCTCAGGCCCGGTCGAAGAGGTCGAGCTCCATGACCTTGTGCCACGCCGCCACGAAGTCGTGGACGAACGTGTCATCGCCGTCCTTGCTCGCGTAGATCTCCGACAGCGCTCGCAGGGCGGGGTCGGTCAGGAACGCGAGGTCGACACGGCTGGCGGCCCACCTGACCTCACCTGTGTGCCGGTAGCGGCCCTCGTACGTCGTCACGACTCCGGCCTCGGTCGTCCGCGGCACCCACTCGGTGTCCACGTCGAGCACCCGGAAGAAGAAATCGTTGCTGAGCACGCCCGGCGTCATGGTGAACACGCCCAGAGGGGACGCGCCGTGGTTGGCGCCGAGCACGCGCAGGCCGCCGAGCAGCGCCGCCATCTCGCGGGCGCTCAAGGTGAGCTGGCCGGCCCGGTCGACCATCAGCACTTCGGGCGGCAGCCGGTTGCCCTTGCCGACATAGTTGCGGAAGCCGTCCGCGGTCGGCTCCAGGGCGGCGAACCACTCGACGTCGGTCCACTCCTGAGTGGCGTCCGTGCGTCCGGGCCGGAACGGGACTTCGAGGTCACGTCCGGCGCCGGCGGCGGCCTGTTCGATCGCCGTGCAGCCGCCGAGCACGATCAGGTCGGCCAAAGAGATCGCCTTGTCTCCGCGCTGGGCGTCGTTGAACCCGTCGCGGATCCGTTCGAGCGCGGCCAGCACGGCCGCCAGGGCCTCGGGCTCGTTGACCTCCCAGCTCCGCTGGGGCTCGAGACGGATGCGCGCGCCGTTGGCCCCACCGCGCTTGTCGCTGTTGCGGAACGTCGAGGCCGAGGCCCACGCCGTCGTCACGAGCTGCGCCACCGAGAGGCGGGATCCGAGGATCTGGCCCTTGAGGGCGGCGATGTCGTCGACATCGACGAGGCCGTGGTCGACCTCCGGGACCCGGTCCTGCCAGATCAGTGGTTCCGCTGGGACCAACGGCCCGAGGTAGCGCTGGATCGGCCCCATGTCGATGTGCGTGAGCTTGAACCACGCCCGCGCGAAAGCATCCGCCAGCTGGTCCGGGTTCTCCAGGAAGCGCCGCGCGATCGGCTCGTAGATCGGGTCCTCCTGGAGGGAGAGGTCGGTCGTGAGCATCGTGGGGTGATGGGTCCTGGCCGGGTCGAACGGGTCCGGAACGGTGCCGGCGCCCCCGCCGTCGCGCGGGACCCACTGCCACAGCCCGGCCGGGCTGAGCTCCACCTGCCAGTGGTAGGCGAACAGCGTCTGGAAGTAGCCGTTGTCCCAGGTGGTCGGAGTGGAGGTCCAGGTCCCGTCCAGCCCGCTGGTCACCGTGTCGGGGCCCTTGCCGGCCCCATGCCGGTTGGCCCAGCCGAGGCCTTGCGCCTCGAGCGGCGCGGCCTCGGGGTCGGGCCCGAGGCAGTCGGCCGGGTCGACCGCGCCGTGTGACTTCCCGAAGGTGTGCCCACCGGCGATCAGCGCCACTGTCTCATCGTCGGTGAACCCCATGCGACGGAACGTCTGCCGGATGTCGCGCCCAGCGGCGATCGGATCGGGCACCGTGCCCGGCCCCTGGGGATTGACGTAGATCAGTCCCATCTCGCTGGCCGCCAAGGGGTCGTCCAGGTCTCGCACCCCGCTGTGACGTTCATCGGAGAACCAGCTGGCCTCCGGACCCCAGTAGGTCTCGTCGGCCTCCCACACCTCGTCCCGGCCACCGGCGAACCCGAACGTCGTGAACCCCATCGACTCCAGCGCGCGGTTGCCCGCGAAGACGATCAGGTCAGGCCAGGAGATCTTGCGGCCGTACTTCTGCTTCACCGGCCACAGGAGTCTGCGCGCCTTGTCGAGGTTGCGATTGTCCGGCCAGCTGTCCAACGGGGCGAACCGCTGCATTCCCGCGCTCGCACCGCCGCGGCCATCACCGACGCGGTAGGTGCCGGCGAAATGCCACACCATCCGCAGCACGAGTGGTCCGTAATGCCCGTAGTCGGCCGGCCACCAGCCCTGGGAGGTCGTCAGGACCGCATCGACGTCGCGGGCCAGCTCGTCGAGATCCAGGGACAGGAACTCCTTCGGGTAGTCACGACCGCCGCCCCACGGATCGGCGGCCCGGCCGGGCCGGGAGAGGATCCTCAGGTCGAGCCGATGGGGCCACTGGTCGACCCGGCCCTCGCCCGCGCGCCGGCGTGCCCCCACGGCCTGCTCGTAGGTCTGGATGACGAAGGCGTCGGGGCTCCGGGGCATCGCTACCTTCAGATCCCGAGGGCGCCGCGTACAGTGCGTGCGTTCCGCCGCGACACCGGCACCATCGTGTTCTGGTCGTCGTCCATCACCAGGAACAGCTCGCCCCGATCGCGGCGCTCGACCTCACGAATGCGGTTCAGGTTGACGACATAGTGGCGGTGGACTCGCAGGAAACCGGCGTCCGCAAGCTCGCTGTCGAGCCTGTCCAGACCCGGCGCGGCGGCCCGAAGCCGGCCCCGGTCCGTGGACAGCCAGACCTCGTTGCCTTGCGACTCCGCGAACGAGACCTCGGGCAACCGCAGCAGCACGGTGCGGTTCTCGCGCACCCCGACCATGCGGCGAGGTTGGCCACGAGCGCGGGGCCGTGCCTCCGCCTGCTTCAGCTGCTCGCCGCCGGTGCTGCCGAAGGCGATCAGATGCCCCACCAGGTCGCCGTACAGGAACATCGGGCGTATCCCGATCGGCGCCGGCTCATCCGCGAGGTGGGTGACGACCTCGGTCGAGCCGGTCCAATCCGGGTTGGCGCTGGCCTGCTTGGTGGCATACCGCGCGGCGCCGATGAACGCCGGCAACCGCGGGAGCCAGCGCACCGCCGGGTCCAGGGCCGGCGTGTTGCCCGGCACCCCGAGAAGCACACTCGCCGTCTCATCGGCGATCACCACCTTGCCTGCCGTGTCGACGGCGGCGAGTGGCGCGGTCGAGCGCGCCCTTGCCTGCCGGTAGGCAGCGAGCAGCTCCGCGCCGCTGTCGCGGGCACGCATGCGCAGCCTGGTCTGGGTGTGGGTGGCGGCGTTCGCCAGCCACCCAGCCGACGTGCGGGGCAGGTCCCCGCGCCAGCACGCGACGTTCAGGACGGCGATCGGCTCCTTGCTCACCACGCTCCGCACCGCGACGCCCGCGCAGGTCCAGTCGTGGAAGGCCCGACACCAGTGCTCCGCACGGGTGATCACCACCGGGTTCTGCGTGCCGAGCGCCGTGCCCATGCCGTTCGTGCCGACGGCGCTCTCCGACCAGCAGAACCACGGTGCGAGACCGGCGGATGCGGCGATGGAGCAGGTGTCCTTGTCGCCCCATTCGGCCAGGATCCTCCCGGCGCCATCGGTGACGGTGACGATGCCACCGATGCTGGCCACCTCGTGCGCCATCGCGGCGGCTCGGAACCCGAGCTCGGCGAAGACTGCGTCGTGCTCGACCGGATGACGGACCTCAGCGACGGCCACCGGCGCCGCGGTCAGGTACGGGTCGACGTGGTACTGATCGCGACACCGATGCCAGGAGATCACCACTTCGGGCCGTACCCCGCACACGTCGTCCTCGCCGCGAACGAAACGTTCCCAGGCGCGATATATCGAGGCCTCCCCCGATCTCGGTGGCGCCGATTCGACTCGCTGGACAGAATTCATTCGGAGACCGCCCTTGGCCTGAATGGCTCGATAGACGGCACCGAGGTCCGCGAGCGCGGCTTACGCCCGGCGTACGTCCACCGGCCCCTCTTGCGTTGTGACGCGCCTTCACACTTTTGTACGCGCTTGCGGGCGCATCCGGCAAGGGAGCATCGGACAGTTGCACCAACAGCGACGGCTATCCGGGCGGATCGGCCGTTTCCTCCGCATCCCGGAGCACGCGCAGGATGTTCTCGCCGGCGAGCTTGGCCACATCGCCCCCGGACCAACCACGGCCGGCGAGGGCATCGAAGAGGCGCGGGTACGCCGAGACGTCCTCGAGGCCCTCGGGCATGGGCTCCCCGCCCATGTAGTCTCCGCCGATGCCGACATGGTCGATGCCCGCGACGTCGCGAACGTGCTCGATGTGCGCCACCACCTCCGCCAGGGTGGCCGTGGGTGGTGGTCGCTGCTCGGCCAGCCGCGCCATCAGTGCGTCGTAGGCCGGGCCACCCTTCTGGACCCCGCGGCGTCCGGCCTCCGCCTTCGCCTCCGCATTCCACTGGGTCACCGCCGGCGAGACGAAGGCGGGCAGGAAGGTCACCATGCACACGCCGCCGTTCGTCGCCAGCGCCGCCAGCACGTCGTCGGGCACGTTGCGCGGGTGTTCGCAGAGGGCGCGGGCGGAGGAGTGGCTGAAGATCGCCGGAGCGGCGGTCACCCGCAGAGCCTGGCGCATGACGTCGTCGGAGACGTGCGAGAGGTCGACCAGCATGCCGAGCCGGTTCATCTCCCGCACGACGTCCTCACCGAAGTCCGACAACCCGTGCAACACCGGCTGGTCGGTCGCGGAGTCGGCCCAGGACACGTTCCTGTTGTGGGTCAGTGTCATGTAGCGCACCCCCAGTGTGCGCATGATGCGGAGTACCGCGAGTGATCCGTCGATGCAGTGGCCCCCCTCCATGCCCAGCAGTGACGCGACCCTGCCGCCCGCAGCCTCGACCTCGGCCGCGGTCGTCGCCAGCACCATCCGCTCGGGGTAGCGGGCCACGAGGCGTCGTACCAGGTCGATCTGCTCCAGCGTCGCGGCCACGGCCGCAGCACCGACGAACAGCTCCGGGGACACGTACACCGACCAGAACTGCCCGGACACACCGCCAGCCTGCAGGCGCTTGAGATCGGTGTGCAGCGCCGGGACCACCTCGGTGAGGTCGATGGCATCCAGGTCGGCGCCGTACTGCTGGCGCATCGCCCAGGCCAGATCGTTGTGACCGTCGACCAGCATCATCGGCTTCTCCTCCGGCGCGTGGCGGGCCCGTGGCCAGCTCCCGCAGACGCTCCGAGTTCTGACCCTACGGCCCAGTCGCTCTCGTCGCTCCCTCACGAGCCGACGCTGTGCCGGATGCCGAGGCGCGCCGAAGGAGTCGATCGGGACAAAACGGGCATACGAGGTGAGAGCGCCCCGGCCCGGTGTGGGCGGTAGGAGGAAGTGATGGTCGACCAACGCCCGACCCTGGAACAACAGGTCGCATGGCTCGGCGAAGCGGAGGACGCGATGGCCAACCCCGAGGCCACGCACATGGAGCGAAGGCTCGGCCTCATCGTGAAGCGCCTCGTCAGCGCGCTGTTCGCCGAGGAGCTCGATCGGGACCTCGTCGCCCACCAGGACGCCCGATCCGACGAGGAGCGCTGAGCCCCGCCGGTCGATCAGCCTGGGACTGCCGCGAGCTGCATGACGACGCGGAGACCTGAGTCGGTGCCGGCCCAGTGCCGCTCGACTGCCTCCGGGCCGGCCTGCCGGACCACCGAGCGCAGCGCCAGCGCCACTACCACGACGTCGTCGGCGTAGCCCAAGATCGGGATGAAGTCCGGGACGAGGTCGACGGGAGAGGCCAGGTAGGCCAGCAGTCCGAGGAGCACCAGGCGGACACCGCGTGGAGTCTGCCGGTCCGCGGCCAAGCTGCGGATCAGGCGGACCAGGTCCGGCACGAGTCGGAGGGCGTCCTGGAGGCTCGTCCGTTCCACGTGCTGACGCGCCACCATCAGCAGCAGGCCGACGAGCA
>DATDNR010000126.1:0-2932 GCA_036518175.1 Marmoricola sp. | reverse complement strand
CAAGCTGCTCAAGGTGCTCGGAGGCCTGGTCGACAAGGGCAACACGGTCATCGTCATCGAGCACAACCTCGACGTGATCAAGACGGCCGACTGGGTCGTCGACATGGGTCCCGAGGGCGGCGCGGGCGGCGGCCTCGTGGTCGCGGACTGGCCGAGCCGCACGTAGCCGAGGCCGACGTCGTTCAGCGTCCTGAGGTGGCGGGAGATCGCCGGGACCGCCTCGAAGAAGTGCATGGCCTCCTCGATCGGCATGTTCAGGACGTCGGCGATGGACTTGCCCTTGTAGTGGACCTCCAGGGTCTCCCGGTTGTAGCGGGCGCCGTGGCAGACCTCGCAGGGGACGTAGACGTCCGGCAGGAAGTTCATCTCGATCTTGATGGTGCCGTCGCCCGAGCAGTTCTCGCAGCGGCCGCCGCTGACGTTGAAGGAGAAACGGCTTGCGCTATAGCCGCGCACGCGCGACTCGGGAAGCTCGGCGAAGAGCGTGCGGATATCGGTGAAGGTGCCGGTGTAAGTCGCGGGATTCGAGCGCGGAGTGCGGCCGATCGGGCTCTGGTCGACGTGGACCACCTTGTCGAGGTGCTCCAGCCCCGCCACGGTCTTGTGCCGCCCCGGCACCTGCCGGGCGCCGTTGAGCTTGTTGGCCAGGACCGACGCCAGGATGTCGTTGACCAGGGTGGACTTGCCGGATCCGGAGACGCCGGTGACCGCCACGAAGCAGCCGAGCGGGAAGGTCACGTCGATGTCTTGCAGGTTGTTCTCGCGGGCGCCGTGGACCGTGAGCTCGCGGCCCGGCGTGGGTGGTCGTCGTACGTCGGGGAGCGGGATCTTCTTGCGGCCGGAGAGGTAGAGGCCGGTCTCCGAGTCTCGGTGCTTGAGCAGCGCCTTGACCGTGCCCGAGTGCACCACCTGGCCACCGTGCTCGCCGGCGCCGGGGCCGATGTCGACCACCCAGTCGGCGGTGCGGATGGTGTCCTCGTCGTGCTCGACGACGATCAGGGTGTTGCCGAGGTCCTTCAGGCGCACCAGCGTCTCGATCAGCCGCTGGTTGTCGCGCTGGTGCAGGCCGATCGACGGCTCGTCGAGCACGTAGAGCACACCGACGAGGCCGGCGCCGATCTGGGTGGCCAGCCGGATGCGCTGCGCCTCGCCGCCGGACAGCGTGCCGGAGGGCCGGTCGAGCGAGAGGTAGTCGAGGCCCACGTCGAGCAGGAAGCGCAGCCGCTCCTGGATCTCCTTGAGCACCCGCTCGGCGATCTGCCGCTCGCGGGCGCTCAGCTCGAGGTTGCGCAGGAAGTCCGCGGCGTCGCTGATCGGCAGCGCACACACCTCGGCGATGTTCTTGCCGCCCAGCGTGACCGCCATCGAGACCGGTCGCAGCCGGCTGCCCTGGCAGGCGGGGCAGGGCACCTCGCGCATGAAGCCCTCGAAGCGCTCGCGGCTGGTGTCGGACTCGGCCTCGCGGTGCCGGCGCTCGATGTAGGGCCGGACACCCTCGAAGTTGGTGTAGTAGGACCGCTCGCGGCCGTAGCGGTTGCGGTGCCGCACGTGCACCTTGGTGGGATGCCCCTCGAGGATCGCCTTGCGGGCCCGGCGCGAGAGGTCCTCCCACGGGGTGTCGAGGTCGAAGCCGAGCTCGTCACCGAGGGCGCCGAGGAGGCGCAGGAAGTAGTCGGCCACGTGGGCACCCGACCACGGCTGGATGACGCCCTCGCCCAGCGTCGCCGCCGGGTCGGCGATCACCAGCTCGGGGTCGACCTCCATGCGCGTGCCCAGGCCGTGACACTCCTGGCAGGCCCCGAACGGGGAGTTGAACGAGAACGACCGCGGCTCGAGGTCGTCGGTCTCGATCGGGTGGTCATTGGGGCAGGCCATCCGCTCGGAGAACTTCATCTCCCTGCCGGGATCACCGGGGTCGCGGTCGACGAGGTCGAAGACGACGAGACCCGACGCGAGGCCGAGCGCGGTCTCGACGGAGTCGGTCAGCCGGCGCTTCGAACCGGGCTTGGCGGCGATCCGGTCGACGACCACCTCGATGGTGTGCTTCTTCTGCTTGTCGAGCTTCGGCCGGCCCTCGATCGCGTCGGTGAGCTGCACGGTCTCGCCGTCGACCCGGGCCCGGCTGAACCCCTGGGACTGCAGCGAGCGGAAGAGCTCGACGTACTCCCCCTTGCGCCCGCGCACGATCGGCGCGAGCACCTGGAAGCGGGTGCCCTCCTCCAGCTGCAGCACCCGGTCGACGATCTGCTGCGGTGTCTGCCGCTCGATCGGCGCACCGCAGGTCGGGCAGTGCGGACGGCCGGCGCGGGCGTAGAGCAGCCGGAGGTAGTCGTAGACCTCGGTGATCGTGCCCACCGTGGAGCGAGGGTTCTTCGACGTCGACTTCTGGTCGATCGACACCGCGGGCGAGAGCCCCTCGATGAAGTCGACGTCGGGCTTGTCCATCTGGCCGAGGAACTGCCGGGCGTAGGCCGACAGCGACTCGACGTAGCGTCGCTGCCCCTCGGCGAAGATGGTGTCGAAGGCCAGGCTGGACTTCCCCGAGCCGGAGAGGCCGGTGAAGACGATGAGCGCGTCGCGGGGAAGGTCGAGGGAGATGTCCTTCAGGTTGTGCTCACGTGCACCCCTGATGACCAGCTGATCCGTCACAGGCCTTCCCCGGGAGTCGTTCTGTCGTCTTCGAACAAGTGTTCGTCCATCCTAGGACATCGCGCAAGACGGCGCGCCGGTGCCATGCTTCCGCCATGACGACCTCCGCGTCCACCGCCCTCCACGAGTCCGAGCAACGCCTGGTGCGCACCGTGGATTCCCTCACCGACGAGGAGTGGGCGCAGCCCTCGCTGCTCCCCGGGTGGACGCGGGCCCACGTCGTGGCGCATCTCGCCCTGAACGCCGAGGGCATGGCCGACGCGCTCGACGCGATGCGGCGGGG
>DATDNR010000125.1:0-6824 GCA_036518175.1 Marmoricola sp. | reverse complement strand
GAGCCATGGTTCCTGGCCTCGACCGACCAGATCTACACCGACCGTGACGGCTGGACGCTGCGCAGCGCGGACGGCTCCCGCGGCGCGCACAGCGAGCACACCGTCGCCATCACCGACGCCGGCCCGGTCGTGCTCACCGCGCGAGGCTGACCCCGGCGAGGAACCCCGGCGAGGAACCCCGAGGGGCGCCGCCGGATGATTCCCGTCCTTGACCGGCGCCGACCTCGCTCCGACACTGGCGTGATGGAAACGGCGGCACGGCACCGCAGCCAGGTCGGACGGTACGCCGGGATGCTGCGCAGCCTCGGGCTCGACCTCGCCGCACCGCTGGTGGTCTACGCGCTGTGCCGCCGGCTCGGCATGCCCGAGGTGTGGGCGCTGATCGTCTCCGGCGCGCCCCCGGGGATCGGCGTGCTGCTGGACTGGGTCCGGTGGCGGACGCTGGAGGTGGTCGGCGCGGTCGTGCTCGCCGGCATCGCCCTGAGCCTGGTGCTCGGTCTCGCCAGCGACGACCCCCGGACGGTGCTGCTCGAAGGCGCCATCCTGACCGGTGCCTTCGGCGCGGGCTGCCTGCTCTCCCTGGGCCGGCGCCGGCCCCTGATCTTCCACTTCGCGCAGGCCTTCTACGGGGGTCCGCACTCGGTCCAGGGCATCGAGCTCGGTGAGGAGCACGACGGCTCCGCGGTGGCCCGCTCCTTCTGGCGCCGGGCGACGCTGGTGTGGGGCGTGGCCTACCTGCTCGAGGCCGGCGTCCGGGTCGCGGTCATCCAGCAGGTGTCGACCTCGGCCGCGCTGGCGATGAACCGCCTGGCGCCGTGGGTGGTCAGCGGCGTCCTGTTCGCCGGCACCTACCTGTGGGGCACCCGGCTGCGCGCCTCCGTCGGTGTTGCCGGGGCCGGCTCCTCGCAAGCCGCCGACGACGTCCCGGTCCCGTGAGACGGTGACGCGCCCGATCCGCTTCTCGCCGCCCCTCGGTCACCCGTACTATCCGGCCGCATGGACGTCGCTGCCGCTCCCCTCGCCCACGACCGCGCCGGACCCGTGGGCGGCACGCCCGTCGTGCTCGTGCACGCCGGCATCGCCGACCGCCGGATGTGGGACCCGCAGTGGGCGCCGCTCACCGCCTCCCACGACACCGTCCGGATCGATCTGCGCGGTTTCGGCGAGTCCACCACCGCACCGTCGGGTCCCTTCTCCCACGTCGCCGACGTGGCCGCCACGCTCGCCGCCCTGGACGTCACCCGCTGCCACGTGGTCGGCGCCTCCCTCGGTGCCGGCGTCGCCGTCGAGCTCGCGCTCACCCGCCCGGACCTCGTCGAGTCCCTGGTCCTGGCCCCACCGGGCGGCAGCCTGCTGACCGAGCTCACCGCCGACCTGCGCGCGTTCATCGATGCCGAGGATGCTGCCCTGGAGCGCGGCGACCTCGACGCCGCGGTCGAGGCCAACGTCGCCGCCTGGGCGGTCGGGCCCGGTCGCGGCCCTGCCGACGTCGAGGCCGGCGTGCTGGACCGGGTGCGGGTGATGCAGCGGCGGGCGTTCGAGATCCAGGAGCCATGGGGCGCGCTGGACGAGGTCGAGCCGGACCCCCCGGTGGCCGAACGTCTGGGGGAGGTCGCCGTACGCACCCTGGTGCTGGTCGGTGCCCATGATCTGGAGACGACGAAGGAGGCCGCCGGACGGGTCGCGCGCGACATCCCGGACGTACACCTGGTCGAGTGGCCCGACGTCGCCCACCTGCCCAGCATGGAGCGCCCGGACGACTTCATGGCGCTGCTGCTGGACTGGGTGGGCAGCGCGTGAGGGAGGCCGACTCCGGCCCCCACCGTCTCAGGCTGCGCTGACCTTCCGCGGGCGGCCGCGGCCACGCTTGGTGGACACGATCTTGCCGCGCATGAGGATCTGGCCACCCCAGACGCCCCACTCCTCGTGGCGCTCGAGGGCGCCGGTCAGGCAGAGGTCCTGCACCGGGCAGGCTGCGCAGAGCTCCTTGGCCTGGGCGAGGATCTCGGGTCGCTCGGCGAAGAAGAGCTCGCCCCGTCCGCGGCACGGCACGTCAGTCATCGGTCCCCCTTCTGGTTCGCCCCACCAGACTCGTGTCCTAAGGCACTGCGGTGCATGAGGCAGATGCCTTATCCGCGGTGTCTGGACGCTGACGGGCGCCAGTGGTTGCATGCGTCCATGACCACCACCGACAGCAGCACAGCAGACGTCCGCAGCGTGGGCAGCGGGGAGCACGTGGTGCTCTGCCTCCACGGCTGGTACGGCTCCGCCGAGGGCTGGGGCGCGCTCCCCGAGCTCGTCGACGGCGACGCGTTCACCTGGGTCTTCCCCGACATCCGCGGGTACGGCGACCGCCGGGGCGAGACCGGGGCCTTCACCATGGAGGAGGTCGCCGAGGACGCCCTCGCGCTCGCCGACCGGCTCGGTGCGCAGCGGTTCTCGGTGCTCGGGCACTCGATGGGCGGCAAGGCGGCCGCCTGGCTGCAGCACCTGGCGCCGGAGCGGGTCCGCTCGCTGGTGGGCGTGAACCCGGTGCCGCCGGCGCCGACGCCGCTCGACGAGCAGGGCGCCCAGCTGTTCTTCGGCGCGGCCGACGAGCCGGGCAACCGCCGTACGATCATCGACCTGACCACCGGCAACCGGCACCGTGACTTCTGGCTGGACCAGATGGTGGCCTTCTCGACGCGCACCTCCGACCGCGACGCGTTCGCCGGCTATGCCGAGTCGTGGATCCGGGGCGACTTCCACGACGAGCTCGACTCCCCCGACGTGCCGGCGCTGATCATCGTCGGCGCCACCGACCCGGCACTCTCCGCCGAGGTCATGGAGCAGACCTGGCTGCAGTGGTACCCCGGCGCGAAGCTCGTCAGCCTCCCCGAGGCGGGCCACTACCCGATGTTCGAGACCCCGCTGGCGCTGCTCGACGAGGTGGAGCCGTTCCTGCATGAGCACTGAGGTGCGCGCCGCGGCCGAGGGTACGGCGCTCCTCCACGACCCGCGCACCTACGAGGCCGGGGTGCCGTTCGACGTCCTGGCCAGGCTGCGCCGCGAGCAGCCGGTCTGCTGGGTCGAGGAGCCGCCGCTGCTCGGGCTGCCCGGCGGCCCCGGCTACTGGCTCGTCCTGCGACATGCCGACGTCGAGGCCGTGACCCGCCAGCCGGCGCTGTTCTCCTCGTGGATGGGCGCGACCCAGGTGCGCGACCCGGCGACGGAGAAGGACCTGGCCTTCGTCCGCCGGATGATGCTCAACATGGACCCGCCCGAGCACTCCCGGCTGCGCCGGATGCTCACCCGGTCGTTCACCGCTCGCGCGGTGGCCCGGCTCGAGGACGGCATCCGCGGCCACGTCACCGGCATCCTCGACCGGGTGCTGACCGGCAACGGCGGCGAGGTCGACTTCGCCAAGGACGTTGCCGCCGACCTGCCGCTGCTGACGCTCGCCGACGTCCTCGGGGTGCCGCCGCAGGACCGGTGGCTGCTCTTCGACTGGTCCAACCGGGTGATCGGCTTCCAGGACCCCGACTACGCCACCAGCGCGGACTTCGACGTGGCGCAGGGCACCGCGATGGCGCGCGAGGCGCTGGCGCTGCGACCGCATCCGGACGCCGCGGGCCGGATGCCCGACCCGCGCAGCCGGGAGGGGATGCCGGACCTCTACGCCTACGCCCACCTGCTCGGTGAGCAGAAGCGCGCGGCGCCCGGCAGCGACGTGATGAGCATCCTGATGGCGCAGACCGACGACGGCTCCGGCACCGGTGGGCAGGTCAGCGTCGAGGAGTTCGAGAACATGTTCTGGCTCTTCGCGGTCGCCGGCAACGAGACGCTGCGCAACGGGCTTCCCGGCGGGATGGTGGCCCTGCTGCAGCACCCCGAGGCGCAGCGCGCCCTGCGGCAGGACCCTTCCCTGGTGCCGAGTGCCGTGGAGGAGATGCTGCGGTGGTGGACACCGGTGATGGTGTTCCGCCGTACGGCGACCGCGGACACGCGGGTGGGCGACCAGCAGGTGCGCGCCGGCGACAAGGTCGTGGTCAGCTTCGTCTCCGCCAACCGCGACGAGACGGTCTTCGACGACCCGGACACCTTCGACATCCGCCGCGGCGCGACCAACCACCTGGTGTTCGGCCATGGACCGCACTTCTGCCTGGGCGCCCATCTGGCCCGGGTGCAGATGCGCGCGATGTTCACCGAGCTGCTGGCCCGGACGAGCCTGATCGAGCCCGCCGGCGAGCCGGCGCTGCTGCGTTCGTCCTTCCAGCGCGGGGTGAAGCGGCTGCCGATCCGGTGGGAGAGGTAGGTCATACCGCCGCCCGCGAGGCCGCTGCTAGCGTCCGCAGCATGCGCTCCCCCAAGGACTTCTTCCGCCCGCTGGCCGTCGGCGCACCCCAGCCGCTGATGGAGATCCCGGCCCGGCCGTCGCGAGCCATCCACTTCTTCGACCCGGGCAACCCGAAGATGGCGGCCAAGGTCCCCGAGATGGTCGGGAGGACCGACGTGCTGCTGGGCAACCTCGAGGACGCGGTCAAGGCGGAGAACAAGGAGGCGGCGCGCGAGGGACTGGTCCGGATCGGACGGGACACCGACGGTCTCGGCGGTCAGGGCCCGACCCAGCTGTGGACCCGCATCAACGCGCTGGACTCTCCCTGGGTGCTCGACGACCTGACCACGCTGGTCCCCGCGATCGGCCACAAGCTCGACGTGGTGATGGTGCCGAAGGTGGAGGGCGCGGAGGACATCCACTACGTCGACCGGATCCTCGCCCAGCTGGAGGCGAAGGCCGGCCTCGAGCGCCCGATCCTGGTGCACGCGATCCTCGAGACCGCCCGCGGCATGGTGAACATCGAGGAGATCTGCGGCGCCTCCCCGCGCATGCAGGGCCTCTCCCTCGGGCCGGCGGACCTGGCCGCGGACCGGCGGATGAAGACCACCCGGGTGGGCGGTGGGCACCCCGGCTACCTGGTCCGGCAGGACCCCGAGGGGGACGACATCGGGGGCAGCCGCCCGACCTACCAGCAGGACCTGTGGCACTACACCATCGCCCGGATGGTCGACGCCTGCGCGATGCACGGCATCTACCCCTACTACGGCCCCTTCGGCGACATCGCCGACACGGTCGCCTGCGAGGACCAGTTCCGCAACGCCTACCTGCTCGGCTGCGTCGGGGCCTGGTCGCTGCACCCGAAGCAGATCGCCATCGCGCACAAGGTCTTCTCCCCCAGCGTCGAGGACGTCCGGCATGCCCGGCGGGTGATCGCCGCCATGGGGGACGGCACCGGCGCGGTCATGCTCGACGGCAAGATGGAGGACGACGCCTCGGTCAAGCAGTGCCAGGTGATGGTGCGCCTCGCCGAGGAGCTCGCCGCGATCGACCCCGCGCTGAAGGAGCAGTACGACGCCATCTCCGTCGAGCCCGGCGAGGCCGAGTGATGGAGACCGCCTTCCGCCCGCGCCGGTCGGTGCTCTACATGCCGTCCTCCAACGCCCGCGCCCTGGAGAAGGCGAAGGCGATCCCCTGCGACGGCCTGATCCTCGACCTCGAGGACGCCGTCGCGCCGGACGCCAAGCCGGCCGCCCGGGAAGCCGCATGCACGGCCGCAGCCTCCGGTGAGTACGGCGCCCGTGAGGTCACCATCCGGGTCAACGGCGCGGACACCGAGTGGCACGCCGACGACCTGGAGGCCGCCTGCCAGGCCGGTCCGGACGCCATCGTCGTACCGAAGGTGGACAGCGCCGACGCCGTGCACCGGCTGGTGGACGCGCTGCACGCCCACGGCGCACCGGAGCGCACGAAGCTGTGGGCGATGGTCGAGACACCGGTCGCGATGCTGCACGCCGAGGAGATCGCCGCGGCCAGCGATCGGCTCACCGTGCTGGTGATGGGCACCAACGACCTGGTCAAGGAGCTCTACGCCGAGCACGTGCCGGGCCGGCAGCCGGTGCTCGCCGGACTGGGGCTGGCAGTGCTCGCTGCCCGCGCCACCGGCAAGGCCATCCTCGACGGTGTCTACAACGACGTGAAGGACCGCGACGGCTTCCTCGCCGAGTGCCGCCAGGGCCGGGAGCTGGGCTTCGACGGCAAGACGCTGATCCATCCCGGCCAGGTCGACGGCGCCAACGAGGCCTTCGCCCCCTCCGCACAGGCGGTCGAGGACGCCCGCGGCATCCTGCAGGCGTGGGAGGACGGCCGTGGTTCAGGCGTGGTGACCTACCAGGGCCGGATGATCGAGAACCTGCACGTGGAGTCCGCCCGCAGGACCCTCAGCATCCACGAGGCGATCCGGGCCCTGCAGGGCTGAGCCTCACGGCCTCGCGTCCCGGTTGGTCGGGCAGTCCGGGTTGGGGCAGTAGTCGACCTGGGCCATCTCGCCGGGGATGAGCTCGTTGCGCGGATCGTTGCGGGGGTCGATGCCCGGCTCGCCCCTGCCACCGAAGTCGATCGTCGCGTGCTCCAGCTCGGTGCCGCACTCGGGGCAGGTGTGCGGCCAGCGCTCGTCCTCGGGCCGCTCGTCCTCGGGCCGCTGGTCCTCATGCTGCTGCTCAGGCTGGTCGTCCATGAGCCGACCCTAGGGCACCTGCAAAGCGACGATCAGGACACGTCGCGCAACAGCTGCCGGTGATAGGCGACCTCGAGCTGCCGTAGCACCAGCGCGGGATCGCCGTGCAGCACCCGGTCGGGGTCCAGGACCTCCACCCGCCAGCCCAGCGCCTCTGCGCGAGTCACCAGGCCCGGGTCGACGACACCGACCACCGCGCCGAACCGCTGGGTCGGCAGGCCGAGGGCGAGCCGGAGGCCCGCGCCCTCGACGACGGCACCGGGCACCGGCGTC
>DATDNR010000124.1:0-22073 GCA_036518175.1 Marmoricola sp. | reverse complement strand
CGCCCATTGTCCAATATTCCCCACTGCTGCCTCCCGTAGGAGTCTGGGCCGTGTCTCAGTCCCAGTGTGGCCGGTCACCCTCTCAGGCCGGCTACCCGTCGAAGCCTTGGTGGGCCGTTACCCCACCAACAAGCTGATAGGCCGCGAGCTCATCCTTCACCGCCGGAGCTTTCCACCACCATCGGATGTCCGAAGTGGTCGTATCCGGTATTAGCTCCCGTTTCCGGGGGTTATCCCAGTGTGAAGGGCAGATTGCTCACGTGTTACTCACCCGTTCGCCGCTCGTGTACCCCCGAAGGGGCCTTACCGCTCGACTTGCATGTGTTAAGCACGCCGCCAGCGTTCGTCCTGAGCCAGGATCAAACTCTCCGTTGAAATCTAGCGACAGCACCTGTGCAGGCGCCGCCAATTCTTGGAGTGTCCCGGCAAAGAGAAACGATCACTGACCATTGTCAGAATCATCGTCCTTACCAAAGGAACCGTCGACTCCCGGATGCCCCACAAAAGGGGGCTTCGTGAGTCGAACGGGGTAAATCAATTCGTCGACTTTTGGCACACTGTTGAGTTCTCAAGGATCAAGCGCGCACCACTGTGAGGCCTCTCGGCCTCCCCGTGGGGCAACCTGATGTAACTTACCGGGTTCCCGGCTCGGGGTCAAACCCGTTCCGCTTGCCCGCCCCCGCACATGACCACGCTGCCGAACTGATCCGGGCCGCGCACCGCGCGTGCTCGAGCCACCTCGGCCGAGGTGATGGAGTGTGGGGGTTTCGCCGTGCCGGCCGCCCGGCCTTCCGGCCTTGCGTCCCGCCGCTCTCGGCGACAGGTGAAACATTAGACGCCCCCGGCGCCGGCGCGCAAATCGGGTCGGCGTGGCCCCGCTCACAGGAGCTGTTCACGCAGGTCAGAGCCGGTTTTGTCCGCTGTGCGCCGTCGTCGGGAGGCCGCGCGGCCCCCGGCAGAGGCACGCGGAGACGGTCAGCGCAGCTCCACCCCGGCCAGGCTCTTCTTCCCGCGGCGCAGCACCAGCCAACGACCGTGCAACAGCTGCTCGGCGGTCGGCACCGCCTCGGGATCGCTCACCCGCTGGTTGTTCACGTAGGCGCCGCCCTCGGCGACGGTGCGGCGCGCCTCGCCCTTGCTGCGGACGAGGCCGGTCTCGACGAGCAGGTCGACGATGCCGGTGCCCAGCTCGGCGGTCACGGCACCTGCCTCCCGGAGTGCCCCGGCGAGGGTGCGTTCGCCGAGCTCCGCCAGGTCACCACCACCGAAGAGCGCGGCCGCCGCGGCCTTCGCCTGGGCGGTCTCCTCGGGACCGTGCACGAGCGTGGTCACCGCATCGGCGAGCGCCCTCTGCGCCGCACGCCTCCACGGCTCGTCGCTCGTCTGCTTCTCCAGTGCCTCGATCTCGTCGTGCGGCAGGAACGTGAACAGGCGCAGCAGCTCGCCGACCTTCTCGTCCTCGACGTTGAGCCAGAACTGGTGGAAGGCGTACGGCGACATCATCTCCGGGTCGAGCCAGAGCGCGCCGTCCTCGGTCTTGCCGTACTTGGTGCCGTCGGCCCTCGTGACCAACGGGGTCACGAACGCGTGGACGTGCCCGCCGGCTGCGCGGCGGACCAGCTCGACCCCGCCGGTGATGTTGCCCCACTGGTCCTCGCCCCCGAACTGCAGGGTGACGCCGTGGTCGCGGTACAGGTTCAGGAAGTCCATGGACTGCAGCAGCACGTAGCTGAACTCCGTGTAGCTGATCCCGGACTCGAGCCGGCGGCGGACGGTCTCCCGGGACAGCATCCGGTTGACCGGGAAGTGCTTGCCCACGTCACGCAGGAAGTCGATCGTGGACAGCGACGCGGTCCAGTCGTAGTTGTTCACCATCGTCGCGGCATTGGGCCCCTCGAACGACAGGAACGGCTCGATCTGCCGACGTACCTTCTGCACCCACTCCTTGACGGTGTCGAGGGAGTTGAGCGTGCGCTCACCGGACTCCTTGGGATCTCCGATCATCCCGGTCGCGCCGCCGACGAGCGCGTAGGGCGTGTGCCCCGCGAGCTGGAGGCGCTTGGCCGTCACCAGCTGCAGCAGGTTGCCCATGTGCAGGCTCGGTGCCGTCGGGTCGAAGCCCACGTAGAAGCGCACACTGTTGTCGGCCAGCGCTGCACGCAGCGCGTCGAGGTCGGTGGAGTGGGCGATCAGGCCACGCCAGAGCAGGTCGTCGATGAGGGTCGGGTCGGGTGTCACGTCGTCGTTCCTATCACTCGCTCGCGATGGCCGTGTGCTCATCAAACCGGAGGTCGGGCGCACTCGAGGCGAGGTTTCGCGGGGCGGTACGACGACACCGTCGGCTCGCCGTCGACCCAGAACCGCCATGGCCGGTCCGCGGCGTCGCGCAGTCCCACGCGCGGACCGGTGCGGACCCGGCTCGACGGCACCGGCTCGGCCGGGGGCTGCAGCCGGACCGGCCCGCGGGCGAGGTCGGCACCGTTGTGCTCGCGGTCGATGCCCAGGGTGCGGCACAACCGCGCCGGCCCGCGGGCCAGGTCCCGGGCGGTCGACCGGGGCCGGCGCTCGCGGGCGACGTCGTGGCCGGAGACCACCTCCCCCGCCCTCAGCAGCACCGCGCTGGCCCGGCCCTCCGGCCCGCAGGCGACGTTGCAGCAGTAGTGCATCCCGTAGGTGAAGTACACGTAGAGGTGGCCCGCGGGACCGAACATCACCGCGTTGCGCGCCGTCATGCCGCGGTAGGCGTGGGAGCCGGGATCCTCGGCGCCGTCGTACGCCTCGACCTCGGTGAGCCGGACCTCGACGTCGCCGTGGCACAGCACCGCACCCAGCAGCAGCGGCGCCACCTCCAGCACGGGGCCTTCGAGCAGGGTCCTGAGGTCTTCCGCCGGCCCGTCCACGCCGTCATTGTGCCAACGTCGAGGCGGGCTCAGGCCAGCCATCCACGGTGCGTCGCGACTGCCTGGCGCAGCTCGGCGAGCTGCTCGCCGACGCGGGTCGGTGCGGTGCCGCCGCGGCCGTCGCGGGCGGCCACCGAGCCGGCCACGGTCAGCACCTGCCGGACCGCCGGCGTCAGCCGGGGATCGACGTCGGCGAGGTCCGCGTCGGACATCTCCGCCAGCTCGATCCCCCGCTGCTCACAGACGCGCACGCACGCGCCCGCGACCTCGTGCGCCTCCCGGAAGGGCACCCCCTCACGCACCAGCCACTCGGCCACGTCGGTGGCCAGGGAGAAGCCCTGCGGGGCGAGCTCGGCCATCCGGTCGGTGTCGAAGGCGAGCGTCGCGACCTGGCCGGCGAACGCCGGCAGCAGCACCTCCAGGGTGTCGATGGCGTCGAAGACCGGCTCCTTGTCCTCCTGCAGGTCACGGTTGTAGGCGAGCGGCAGTCCCTTCAGCGTGGCCAGCAGCCCGGCCAGGTCGCCGATCAGCCGGCCCGCCTTGCCTCGGGCCAGCTCGGCGATGTCGGGGTTCTTCTTCTGCGGCATGATGCTCGACCCGGTCGAGAAGCCGTCGTCGAGCCGGACGAAGCCGAACTCGCGCGTCGCCCAGATGACCAGCTCCTCCGCCTGCCGGCTGACGTCCACGCCGATCATCGCCGCGACGAACGCGAACTCGGCGACGAAGTCGCGCGCGGCCGTGCCGTCGATCGAGTTGGCCACCGAGCCGGCGAAACCCAGCTCCCGCGCGACCGCCTCCGGGTCCAGGCCGAGCGTCGAGCCCGCGAGCGCACCGGAGCCGTACGGCGACTCCGCCGCCACCCGGTCGTCCCAGTCGCGGAGCCGGGCGACGTCGCGCAGCAGCGGCCAGGCATGGGCCAGCAGGTGGTGGGCCAGCAGCACCGGCTGGGCGTGCTGGAGGTGCGTGCGCCCGGGCATCACGGCGTCGGGTTGGGCCTCCGCCTGGGCGGCCAGCGCCTCGACCAGGTCGAGCACCAGTGCGGCGATGGTCCGCGCGTGGTCGCGCAGGTAGGCCTTGAACAAGGTCGCCACCTGGTCGTTGCGGCTGCGTCCGGCGCGCAGCCGTCCACCGACTGCGGCTCCGACCTCCTCCAGCAGCAGGCGTTCGAGGGCGCCGTGCACGTCCTCGTCGGACGGGGACGGACGCAGGGTGCCGTCGGCGTACCGCTCCCCCAGTGCCGCCAGGCCGCGCAGCAGCTCGGCATGGTCGGCATCGGTGAGCAGGCCTGCGGCGTGCAGGGCGTTCGCGTGGGCGCGGGACCCGGCGAGGTCGTAGGGGACCAGCCGCCAGTCGAAGTGGGTCGACCGGGACAGCGCCTCCAGCTCCGGGCTGGGGCCGCCGGCGAACCGGCCTCCCCACAGGGTGCCTTCGTGGGTGGCCATCAGTCGGTGCCCACTTCCATGGCGACGTCGTCGAGGATCTCGTCCCCGGCCTGCACCTGGGGGTTGCGGGCGATCCGGTCGGCGCCGCCGGCGGGCAGCTCGCCGAAGAGCGTGCCGTTCTCCACCAGCACCTGGCCCTGCTCGAAGGGCTGCTCGGCGTAGAGCTCCAGCTTCGCGCGCGAGTCGGCGATGTCGAGGTTGCGCATGGTGAGCTGGCCGATCCGGTCGGTCGGGCCGAAGGCGGCGTTCTCGGTGCGCTCCATCGACAGCTTGTCGGGGTGGTAGGAGAACGCCGGCCCCTCCGTGCGCAGGATGGTGTAGTCCTCGCCGCGCCGCAGCCGCACGGTGACCTCTCCGGTGACCAGGGAGGCGATCCAGCGCTGGATCGACTCGCGCAGCATCAGGGCCTGCGGGTCGAGCCAGCGACCCTCGTAGAGCAGCCGGCCCAGGCGGCGGCCCTCGAGGTGGTAGTTGGCGATGGTGTCCTCGTTGTGCACCGCGTTGAGCAGCCGCTCGTAGGCGATCCAGAGCAGTGCCATGCCCGGCGCCTCGTAGATGCCGCGGCTCTTGGCCTCGATGATCCTGTTCTCGATCTGGTCGCTCATGCCCAGGCCGTGGCGGCCGCCGATCTCGTTGACCGCGTGCACGAGCTCGACCGGGTCGTCGTACTCCTTGCCGTTCACGGCGACCGGCCGGCCCTGGTCGTAGCGGATGGTGACGTCCTCGGGGTCGATGAGCACCGACGGGTCCCAGAACTTCACGCCCATGATGGGCTCGACCGTCTCCAGCGAGACGTCGAGGTGCTCCAGCGTCTTGGCCTCGTGCGTGGCGCCCCAGATGTTGGCGTCGGTGGAGTAGGCCTTCTCCTTGCTGTCGCGGTAGGGCAGATCGCGCTCGGTGAGCCACTGGCTCATCTCCGCGCGGCCGCCGAGCTCGTGCACGAACTCGGCGTCCAGCCAGGGCTTGTAGATGCGCAGCTCGGGGTTGGCCAGCAGCCCGTAGCGGTAGAAGCGCTCGATGTCGTTGCCCTTGAAGGTGGACCCGTCGCCCCAGATGTCGACGCCGTCCTCGTGCATCGCGCGCACCAGCAGGGTGCCGGTGACTGCACGGCCCAACGGCGTGGTGTTGAAGTAGGCGCGCCCCCCGGAGCGGATGTGGAAGGCGCCGCAGGCGATGGCGGCGAGCCCCTCCTCGACGAGCTGCCGCTTGCAGTCCACGGCACGGGAGATCTCCGCGCCGTACTGCACCGCTCGGCCGGGGACACCGGCGATGTCGGGCTCGTCGTACTGCCCGATGTCGGCGGTGTAGGTGCACGGCACCGCGCCCCTGGCGCGCATCCAGGCCACCGCCACCGAGGTGTCGAGGCCGCCGGAGAAGGCGATGCCGACGCGCTCGCCGACAGGGAGGGAGGTCAGGACCTTGCTCACGAAAGCTTCCTTCGCAGGGTTGGGGGCCGAGGCGGCCCTCGATGTGCTGTGGTCAGGGGGAGGTCGGGCCCTCGCGGTTGGCGAGGGCCAGGAATCGTCGGGCGAGAGCCTGCCCGCCCACGGGGTCACGCGAGATCACCAGCACCGTGTCGTCGCCGGCGATGGTGCCGAGCACGTCGCCGAGCTCGGCCTTGTCCATGCTCGAGGCGAGGAAGTTGGCGGCGCCCGGAGGTGTCCGGAGCACGACGAGGTTGCCGGAGGCCTCCGCGGAGACCAGCAGCTCGCCGCACAGCCGGGCCAGCCGGGCCTCGCTCGCGGCGGTCTCCCCCGGCACCACGGGGGTCCGGTCACCGCCCTCGGCGGGGACCGCGTAGACCAGCGCGCCGGAGGCAGACCGGACCTTCACGGCGTCGAGCTCCACCAGGTCACGGCTCAGCGTCGCCTGGGTCACGGCCACTCCGTCGGCGAGCAGCAGCTCGGCCAGCTCCGTCTGGGAGCGGACCTGCTCGGTGGCCAGCAGCTCGACGATGCGCTGCTGCCGCGCCCGTTTGGTCACCGGGATGTGCGCGGCCTCAGTCACCGGAGTGCTCCAGCAACCAGGCCAGCACCGCCTTCTGCACGTGGCGGCGGTTCTCTGCCTCGTCCCACACCACGCTGCGTGGGCCGTCGATCACCTCCGCGGTGATCTCCTTGCCGCGGTACGCGGGCAGGCAGTGCAGCACGATCGCGTCGTCACGGGCGTGCGCGAGCAGCGCGTCGTTGAGCTGCCAGGGCAGGAGCGCCCGCAGCCGCTCGGCCTGCTCGTCCTCCTTGCCCATCGACACCCAGGTGTCCGTGGCGAGCACGTCGGCGCCGGTGACCGCCTCGGCCGGGTCGGCCACGAACGCGGCGGAGCCGCCGGTCTGCTTCGCGAGCAGCCCTGCCCGCTCGAGCACGGCCGGGTCCGGCTCGAAGTCGACCGGTCCGCTGACCCGCACGTGCATCCCCGCGAGCGCGCCCGCAAGCAGATAGGAGTGCCCCATGTTGCAGGCGGCGTCTCCCACGAAGGCCAGCGTCTGTCCGGCCAGCGCGCCGCGGTGCTCCCGCACGGTGAGCAGGTCGGCGAGCGTCTGGCAGGGGTGGAACTGGTCGGTGAGCGCGTTGACGACCGGGACGCCGGCGTGGGCGGCCATCTCCTCGAGGCGGGACTGCTCGAAGGTGCGCCACACGATGATGCTCGCCTGGCGGCCGAGCACCCGCGCGGTGTCGGGGATCGACTCGCGCACGCCGATGCGGGCCAGGTTGCCATCGATGGTCATCGGGAAGCCGCCGAGCTCGGCGATGCCGGCGGCGAAGGAGGACTGGGTGCGCAGCGTGGGCTTGTCGAACAGCACGGCCACGGTGCGCGGACCGGCCAGCGGCCTGGCGTCGTACGGCGCTGCCTTCATCCGCGCAGCCAGCTCCAGCACCTCGGCCTGCTCCTCCGCGGACAGGTCGTCGTCGCGCAGGAAGTGCCGGGTCACGTGCCGCTCCCGAAGGCGGTGTCCAGGATGCCCGGCCAGGCCTGCAGGAACGCCTCCGTGTCGGCGTCGGTGAGCACCAGCGGTGGCGCCAGCCGGATGCGCTCGGGCGTGGCGTTGTTGACGATGAAGCCGGCCTCCTGGGCCGCACCGACCACCTCGGCCGCCCTGGCCTCGACGAGGTCCACGCCCACGAGCAGGCCCACCGCACGGACGTCGCCGACCCGGTGGTCCGCGGCCAGACCCTTGCCCAGCCGGTCGCCCAGCTCGGCGGCCCTGGCCAGCAGGCCGTCGTCCTCGATGGTCGCGATCACCGCCAGGGCCGCTGCCGTGGCGACCGGGTTGCCACCGAAGGTGGTGCCGTGGTTGCCGGGCTGCAGCAGGTCGGCGGCCGCGCCGGTGGCGAGGCAGGCGCCGATCGGGACGCCACCGGCGAGTCCCTTGGCGAGGGTCACGACGTCGGCGGTGACCGCCTCCACGCCGGGCCGCTGGTGGGCGAACCAGGCGCCGGTGCGGCCCACGCCGGACTGCACCTCGTCGAGCCAGAGCAGGGCACCGTGCTCGTCGGCGATGCGCCGGGCGGCGGCGAGGTAGTCCTCGGCGGGGACGACCACCCCGGCCTCGCCCTGCACGGGCTCGAGCACGATCGCCGCCGTCCGGTCGGTGACCGCGGCGGCCAGCGCCTCGACGTCGTCGTAGGGGACGAAGGTCACCTCCCCGGGCAGCGGCTCGAACGGCTCCCGGTAGGCGGCCTTGTGGGTCAGCGCGAGCGCGCCCATGGTGCGGCCGTGGAAGGCGCCTTCGGCGGCGACCAGGTGGGTGCGTCCGGTGCGGCGGGTCAGCTTGAACGCGGCCTCGTTCGCCTCGGTGCCGGAGTTGGCGAAGAACGCCTTGCCGTCGGCGCCCAGGAGGGACAGCAGCTTCTCGGCGAGGGCGACCTGCGGCTCGGTGGTGAAGAAGTTCGAGACGTGCCCGAGCGTCTGCAGCTGCCCGGTCACCGCCTCGACCAGCCGCGGGTGGGCGTGGCCGAGCACGTTGACGGCGATGCCGCCGAGCAGGTCGACGTACTCGTTGCCCTCGGTGTCCCAGACGTGCGCGCCCTCGCCGCGGGCGAGCACCAGCTTCGGCGGACCGAAGGTGTTCATCAGCGAGGCGGCGTAGCGCTGCTTCAGGTCTGCCATCAGGCGTCCTCCTTGCGGGTCGGGCTCTTCTGGGCCTTGCGGAGCCGGGTGGCGACGCCGGGCAGCACCTGGGTGCCGACGCCTTCGTCGGTGAAGATCTCCAGCAGCACCGCGTGCGGCTCCCGGCCGTCGACGACGGTGGCCCGGGGTACGCCGCCGCGCACCGCGTTCAGGCAGGCGGTCATCTTCGGCACCATCCCGCTGGCCAGCGTCGGCATCAGCTCCTCGAGCGAGTCCGGGCTGATCTCCTGGATCACGTCGTCGCTGTCGGGCCAGTCGCGGTAGAGGCCCTCGACGTCGGTGAGCACGAGCAGCTTCTCCGCGCCGAGCGCGGCCGCCAGGGCGGCGGCGGCGGTGTCGGCGTTGACGTTGTGCACCGCGCCGTCGGGGTCGGGCGCGACCGAGGAGATGACCGGGATGCGGCCGGCCTCGATCACGTCGAGCACGGCTTCGGGGCGGACCCGGGCGACCTCGCCGACCAGGCCGAGGTCCACCTCCTCCCCGTCCACGACGGTGCCCGTGCGCTGGGCGGTGAAGAGCTGGGCGTCCTCCCCCGACAGCCCGACGGCGAGCGGCCCGTGCTGGTTGATCAGCCCGACCAGCTCGCGCTGCACCTGGCCGACCAGCACCATCCGGACGACGTCCATGGCTTCGTCGGTGGTGACGCGCAGGCCGCCGCGGAACTCCGACTCGATGCCGAGGCGGTCGAGCATCCGGGAGATCTGCGGGCCACCACCGTGCACGACCACCGGCTTGAAGCCGGCGTAGCGCAGGAAGACCACGTCCTCGGCGAACGCCTGCTTCAGCGTCTCGTCGGTCATCGCGTTGCCGCCGTACTTCACCACGATGATCTTGTGGTGGTAGCGCTTCAGCCACGGCAGCGCGGCGGCCAGCGTGGCGGCGGCGGGCGCCTTCGGCTGGCCCGGTGCGGCGGTCTCCTCGTGCGTGGTCATGAGCTGTAGGCGCTGTTCTCGTGGACGTAGGCGTGGGTCAGGTCGTTGGTCCACACCGTGGCCCGCTTGCCCCCGGCCTTGAGGTCGACGGTGACGCTGACCTCGCGGCCGGTCAGGTCGACCGTCGCCGGGTCGGCGGCGGGCGTGGACTGACGGCAGACCCAGACGCCGTTCATGGCCACGTCGAGGTCGGCGGGGTCGAAGGCCGCGGTGGTGGTGCCGATGCTGGCCAGCACCCGCCCCCAGTTCGGGTCCTTGCCGAAGACGGCGGCCTTGAAGAGGTTGCTCCGGGCGATGCTGCGGCCGACCTGGACCGCGTCGTCCTCGGTCGCCGCGTTGAGCACCGTGATCGCGATCTCGTGGTCAGCGCCCTCGGCATCCCGGAGCAGCTGCATCGCCAGGTCCGTGCACGCCGCGGTGAGCGCGGCGGTGAAGTCGTCCAGCGGCGGGGCGATGCCGCTGGCGCCGCTGGCCATCAGCGTCACGGTGTCGTTGGTGGACATGCAGCCGTCGGAGTCGAGCCGGTCGAAGCTGACCCGGGTGGCGGCCCGGAGGGCGGTGTCGAGGTCGGTGGCCGGCACGTCGGCGTCGGTGGTGAGGACGACCAGCATCGTCGCCAGCTGCGGGGCCAGCATGCCGGCGCCCTTCGCCATGCCGCCCACCGACCAGCCGGCGCCCTCGACGACCACCTGCTTGGGCACGGTGTCGGTGGTCATGATCGCCTCGGCGGCCGCCTGTCCGCCGTCGATGGTGAGGCTCCCGGCGAGGGTGTCGACACCCTCGAGCAGCCGCCGTCGGTCGTTGGTGAGCCCGATGAGCCCCGTGGAGCAGACGACCACGTCGACGGCGCCGATGCCGAGCCGCTCGGCGACGCGCTCGGCGACCGCATGGGTGGTGCGGAAGCCCTCGGGGCCCGTGTAGCAGTTGGCTCCGCCGGAGTTGAGGACGACCGCGCGCACGTTGCCGTCCTTGACGACCTCCTGGCTCCACAGCACCGGGTTCGCCTTGCACCTGTTGCTGGTGAAGACGCTGGCGCTCGCCGAGCCTGGACCGTCGTTGACGACCAGCGCCATGTCGCGGGCGCCGGTGCTCTTGAGCCCGGCGGGGACGCCGGCGGCCCGGAAGCCCTGGGGATGGGTGATGCTCATCGCTTGCTGCGCTCCTGCTGGACGGGGACGGCCTGGTCGACGGTGTGGCCGCGTCGTCGCCACGCCTCGCTGGCCTCGTCGGCCCGCTCCTGCGGGACCAGCAGCCAGTCGGTGTCGAACGTCGAGATCGTGAACACGCTGATGCCGGCGTCGGCCAGCGGCGCCAGCAGCGACCCGAGCACGCCGGTGAGCGCCGGGTCGAGCGGTCCGGCGACCTCGAAGGCGGTGAACGGACCGGCCTGCTTGACCTTGCGCGGCACGCTGCGCCGGGCGCACACGACCGAGGTCTCGGTCGCGGTGGCGGTGACCGAGAAGATCGAGCTCGACTCCGCCCAGGCGGGCACCTCCGCGCCCGCGGGCAGACCCACGACGGCGAGCGTCTCGGGGAACCGGTGCAGGGTGTGGGTCGCCACCTCGCCGGGCTCCGGGCCGGCTGGGTCGGTCATGGGGCCAGCCCCACCGTGGTGAGCCCGGTGGCCTCGTCGAGGCCGAGGGCGAGGTTCATGCACTGCACCGCGGCACCGCCGGTGCCCTTGGCGAGGTTGTCCACGGCTCCGACCGCGACCATCCGGTGGGCGGCCGCGTCGAGCGTCACCTGCACGTGCACCGCGTTGGAGCCGAGGACCGCACCGGTGGCCGGCCAGCGGCCTTCCGGCAGCAGGTGCACGAAGCGCTCGTGGTCGTAGGCCTTGGCGTAGGCGGCACGCAGATCGTCGGCGGTGACACCGTCGCGCACCGTCGCGGTGCCGGTGGCCAGGATCCCGCGGGGCATCGGGACGAGCGTCGGCGTGAAGCTCAGCCGCACCTCGGCGTCGGTGAGCGCTGAGAGGTTCTGCACGATCTCCGGGGTGTGCCGGTGCACGCCCCCGACGCCGTACGCCGAGGCCGAACCCATCACCTCGCTGCCGAGCAGGTGCGGCTTGGGCGCCTTGCCCGCCCCGCTGGTGCCGCTCGCGGCGACGATGACGATGTCGTCGGTCTCCACCAGCCCGGCGTCGACCGCCGGCGCCAGGGCGAGGGTCGAGACGGTCGGGTAGCAACCGGGCACGGCGATCCGGTGTGCGCCGGCGAGCCGCTCGCGCTGCCCCGGGAGCTCGGGCAGCCCGTAGGGCCAGGACCCGGCGTGCGAGGAGCCGTAGAACCTCTCCCAGGCGGTCGCGTCGGTCAGCCGGAAGTCGGCGCCGCAGTCGATGACCACGACGTCGTCGCCGAGCTGCTCCGCGATCGCCGCGGACTGGCCGTGCGGCAGCCCGAGGAAGACCACGTCGTGGCCGCCGAGGGTCTCCGCGGTGGTCTCCGCGAGCACGCGCTCGGCCAGCGGCAGCAGGTGCGGCTGCAGGCTGCCGAGCGCCTCCCCGGCGTTGCGACCTCCGGTCAGGGCCCCGATCTCCACGTCGGGGTGCCCGAGCAGCAGCCGGAGCACCTCGCCGCCGGCATAGCCACTGGCGCCCGCGACGGCGACCCGCTTCTTCGTGGACATGTGCATGACCATACAGCAACATGCATGGCTACTGACACCCGGGGGTGTGCGCCGACCCGGCGAGCGGGCCGGCCGACGATCAGCGGCGCACGGCGCCGTGCCGCTCGACCGCCAGGGCGACGGCGGCCTCCCGCGCCTGCGCGGTCTCGGCCTCGGTCAGCGTGCGGTCCGGGGCCCGGAAGCGGAGCGCGAACGCCAGCGACTTGCGACCCTCCCCCACCTGTGCGCCGGTGTAGATGTCGAACAGGCGCACCGACTCGCACAACGGACCGGCGCCCTCGCGCAGGGTGGCCGCGACCACGGCGGCCGGGACGGACGCGTCCACCACCAGCGCGACGTCCTCCTTGGCCACCGGGTAGGTCGACAGCTCCGGCGCCGGCGGGATCGTCACCGCATGCTGTAGCAGCACGTCGAGGTCGATCTCCGCCACCGCGGTGCGGGCCGGAACCCCGAAGGCCTTGCACACGCGGGGATGCAGCTCGCCGGCGTGCCCGATGGTGGCGTCGCCGACCACGATCTCCGCGCAGCGGCCGGGGTGCCAGGGCGCCCGTCCGGCGGCCCGCACGTCGACCTCCACGCCCAACGCCGTGGCCACGTCGCGCACGGCCTGAACGGCATCGGCCCAGCAGGCCTGCCGGCCCGCGCCCCACCAGCCGCCACGGTCCTGGTCGCCACAGAGCGCGAGCGCCAGGTGGAGCGGCTGCGCGGGCAGCGCCTTGTTGAGGTCGTCCCACTCGCCCTCGGTGGGGCGGCGGTCGACCGGCAGCACCGGCGCACCTCGGCCACCGTGCGGCAGGGTCACGGTCGCGGTCTCGAAGAGGGCCACGTCGTCGGTGCCCCGGCCGACGTTGCGGGCCACCGTGCGCAACAGCGCCGGCAGCAGCGTCGTGGTCATCAACGGCTCCTCGCTGCGCAGCGGGTTCGCCAGGCGCAGGGCGGTACGCCGCTCGTCCGCGGCGTCGAGTCCCAGGGCGTCGAAGTCGGCCGTGCCGACGAAGGGGAAGGTGAGCACCTCGACGAAGCCCGCACCGGCGAGCGTCCGGCCGACCCGCCGACGCAGCGCCTGGGCAGGGGCGAGCCCCCGGCCCTGCGGTGCGGGGGGCAGCACCGACGGCACCTTGTCGTAGCCGACGATGCGGGCCACCTCCTCGACCAGGTCGAACGGATCGGCCATGTCGGGCCGCCACGGCGGCACGGTCACGACCAGCCCATCGCCGGCAGCCGGCCCGGTGACCTCGACGCGGCAGCCGACCGCCTCGAGGTGAGCGACGGTGGTCGCGGCGTCGATCGGCATGCCGGTGATCCGCGCCGGCAGGTCGGCCGGTGCGGTGATCGTGCGCGGTGCCGGCGGCTGTCCGACGACGGTGACCCCGGCCTCGGCGGTGCCGCCGCCGTAGCGGACGAGCAGCTCGGCGACCCTGTCGGCGGCCGCTGCGGGGATCGTCGGGTCGACCCCGCGCTCGAAGCGGCGCGACGCCTCGCTGGGCAGCTTGTGGCGACGCTGGGTGCGGAAGATGCTGACCGGGTCGAAGTGCGCCGCCTCGATGACGATGCTCGTGGTGGTCGCCGACAGCTCGGTGTGCTCGCCGCCCATCACGCCGGCCAGCCCGATCGGGCCCGAGTCGTCGGTGATCAGCAGGTCCTCGGAGCTGAGCTCGCGCGCCACCCCGTCGAGGGTGGTCAGCCGCTCCCCCGCCTCGGCACGGCGCACGCGGATCGGTCCGGAGAGCCGGTCGCGGTCGTAACCGTGGATCGGCTGTCCGAGCTCGAGCATCACGTAGTTGGTGACGTCGACGGCCAGCGAGATCGGCCGCATCCCCGCCTGGCGCACTCGCCGGGCCAGCCAGTCCGGTGTCGCCGCCGTCGGGTCCAGGCCGGTGACCGTGCGCGCGACGAACACCGGGCAGCCTGCCGGGTCGTCGACCACCACCGGGTAGCCGTCGTCGTCGGCCGCCGGGGGCCGGCGGTCGGCCGGGTCGGTGAACGGGGCGTCGTACGCCAGGGCGGCCTCACGGGCCACGCCGCGCAGCGAGAGGGCGTAGGCGCGGTCGGGGTTGATCTCGAACTCGAGGACCTCCTCGTCGAGCCCGAGCACGGTGAACGCGTCGTCGCCCGGCGCGCCGGCGTCGGGCGGGAGCACGATGATCCCGGCATGGTCGTCGCCGATGCCCAGCTCGCGGGAGGAGCAGATCATCCCCGCGCTCACGTGCCCGTAGGTCTTGCGCGCGGAGATCTCGAAGCCGCCGGGCAGCACCCCACCGGGGAGCACCACCACGACGAGGTCCCCGGGCGCGAAGTTGTGCGCCCCGCAGACGATGCCCTGGGGCTCGCCGGTGCCGTTGGCCTCACCGACGTCGACGGTGCACCAGTTGATCGTCTTGCCGTTCTTCTGCGGCTCGGGCTCCATCGTCAGCACCCGGCCGACGACCAGCGGGCCGCGCATGTCCGCGCTGGCCCGGTGGATGGCCTCCAGCTTGAGCCCGAGCGCGGTGAGTCGCGCCGCCAGCTCACTGGCGGGGACGTCGCCGGGCAGGTCGACGTAGTCGCGGATCCAGGAAACAGGGGCCTTCACGTGTCAGATCTCCGTCCCGAACGCCAGGCTGAAGCGGACGTCACCCTCGAAGAACGCCCGCAGGTCCTCCGCCCCGTGGCGGAACATCACCGACCGGTCGATCCCCATGCCGAAGGCGAAGCCGGTGTAGCGGTCGGGGTCGACACCGCAGGCGACCAGCACGCGGGGGTTCACCACCCCGCAGCCACCCCACTCGATCCAGCCCTCCCCGCGGCAGGTGCGGCATGTCTCACGGGCCGGCGAGCGGTCGCGGCAGACGAAGCAGACGAGGTCCACCTCGGCGCTCGGCTCGGTGAACGGGAAGTACGACGGCCGGAACCGGGTGGTGATGCCGTCACCGAACATCGCCTCGGCGAAGTGATCCAGGGTGCCCTTCAGGTGCGCCAGGGTGATGCCCTCGTCGACGACCAGCCCCTCGACCTGGTGGAACATCGGGCTGTGCGTGGCGTCGTACTCGTCGGTGCGGAAGACGCGACCCGGGCAGATGACGTAGATCGGCGGCCTGCGGGTGAGCATCGTGCGGGCCTGCACCGGCGAGGTGTGCGTGCGCAGCACGAGGTGGTTGTCGGCAGGCTCGGTCCAGAAGGTGTCCTGCATGGTGCGGGCGGGGTGGTCGGGCCCGAGGTTCAGCGCGTCGAAGTTGAGCCACTCGGCCTCGACCAGCGGCCCCTCCGCCACCTCCCAGCCCATCGAGACGAAGATGTCGGCGATCTTGTCCGACATCAGGGTGATCGGATGCCGGGCGCCGCGCGGACGCCGGTCCCACGGCAGGGTGACGTCGACGGTCTCCTCGACGAGCATCCGCTCCTCCGCCTCGGCCTCGAGCTCGGCCTGGCGGGCGGCGATGGCCTGGTTGACCGCGCCGCGGGCCCGGCCGACCCGCATGCCCGCCTCCTTGCGGGCCTGCGGCGGCAGCGCGCCGATCTCGCGGTTCGCCAGGGCCAGGGGCGACCGGTCGCCGGCGTGCTCCTGGCGGACCCGCTTGAGCTCGTCGAGGCTGCTCGCTGCGGCGATCGCCGCGAGCGCCGCCTCGCGCATCGCCTCGACCTCGGTCTCCTGGAGGGGGGTGACCTCGACCGGGTCGTAGTCGCTGTTCGGGCCCGACATGTCTGCCTTTCTCACCGGCGTGCCGCGTTGCGGCTCTGCAGGGGCAGTGTAGGAAGCCGACGGCAGGCCCGGCGAACCGGTTTCAGCCTGCGGCCTCCGGGCCGGGCTCGGTGCTGGGCCACCGGATCATCACCCGGGCTCCCCCGCCGGGCGCGTCGTCGATGCGCACGTCACCGCCGTGCACCTGGGTGAGGCCGTGGACGATGTACATCCCCAGGCCCGAGCCGCCGCGGATGCCGTGCTTCCAGAACTTCGTGAAGACCCGCTTGCGGATCTCCTCCTCGATGCCCTCGCCCTCGTCGTCGACGGTGAGCTGGACCCCCTTGAACGGCTCGGCCACCGGCTCGGTGGTGACGCGCACGGTGCCCTCGCCGTGGCGGACGGCGTTCTCCACCAGGTTGGTCAGCACCTGCGTGAACTTGTCGGGGTCGGCGTAGACGACCGCCTCGGGGTCGACGTGCTCGACGAGGATGGGGCGCGTCGTACCGGCCCGCACCGAGTCGGCGACGCGGTCGACCAGCGGCGCCAGCTCCAGCTCGCGGCGGTAGAGCGAGAGCCGACCGGTGTCGATGCGGGCCACGTCGAGCAGCTCGGTGATCAGGCGCGCCAGCCGGTCGGAGTCGGTGGCGACGGTGGTCAGCATCAGCTTCTTCTGCTCGTCGTTGAGCCGCTCCCAGCGGTTGAGCAAGGTGGTGACGAAGCCCTTCACGCCGGTGAGCGGTGAGCGCAGCTCGTGGGCCACGGTCGCGACCAGGTCCGAGCGCTCGCGGTCGAGGCGTTCGCGGCCGCGCGCCGAGCGCAGCACCAGGGCGACCTCCTCGACCGGTCCGTCCGACCGCGCCCGGACCAGCCGGGCGGTGACCAGCACCTCGCCGCCGTCGGGCAGCACCCAGGACTGCTCCGGGACGCCCTTCCGCGTGCTGAGCCCGCCGTAGGGCCGCACGGTGCTGAACCAGTCGCGGCCGTCCTGGTCGAGCAGGCAGACGGCGTCCTCGAGCCGGGCCCCGACCCGGGTGCCGGGGCCGAGCATCCGGCGAGCGACCTGGTTGACCGCGGTGACCGTGCCGTCCGGCCCGGCCACGACGACACCGTCGGGCAGCGCGTCGAGCACGTCGTGGTGTCCCTGGCCCATGGCGTCACACTAACCGGACGCGGCGGGGCGCTCGGCGTCTCCCGCGGCCGACACGGCGGGCCCGCTGCGGCCGGTCCGGACCGGCGAACGAGGCGCGCAGGCCCTGTGCAGTCAGCGGCGGGCGCGGGCGGTCGCGTAGAGGCAGACCGCGGCCGCGGTGGCCAGGTTGAGGCTCTCGGCCCGGCCGAGGAGCGGGATCGCGACGCGGTGGTCGGCCAGCGCTGCCAGCTCGTCGGGCAGGCCCCACGCCTCGTTGCCGAACAGCCAGGCAACCTGCCCGCCGAGCAGCTCTTCGGTGGCGGCGTCGAACAGGCCGCACTCCCCCGCACCGTCGGCAGCCAGCACGGTCCAGCCGCGGCTGCGGAGTGCCCCGACCGCCGCGGCCGGGTCGCCTGCGAGCGCGAGCGGCAGGTGGAAGAGGCTGCCGACGGTGGCCCGGACGGCCTTGTCGTTGTACACGTCCACACTGTTGCCCGCGAGCACGACGCCGGCGGCACCGGCCGCATCGGCGGTGCGGATGACCGTGCCCGCGTTCCCCGGGTCGCGGACGTCGGCGCAGACGGCGAGGAAGCCGGCTGCCCCCAGCACCTCCTCGAGCGGCACGTCGAGGAACCGGCAGACCGCGACGATCCCCTGCGGGGTGACCGTGCCCGACAGCGCGGCCACCGCCTCGGCGGAGGCCGGCTGCCAGGGACGGCCCCGTGCAGTGACCGCCTCGCGGAGCCCGTCGTACGACGCCGTCGCCGCCGGTGTCGCGAACACCTCGACCAGGCAGTCCTCGACCAGCAGCGCCTCGGTGACCGCCTTGGCGCCCTCGGCCAGGAACAGCCGGTGCTCGACCCGGTCGCGGCGGCGGGTGAGCTTGCGGGCGGCCTTGACCCGGCCGCTGCGCGGGGTCAGCAGGTCGGTCATCGGGCGACGTCGGTTTCCCAGGTGAAGACAGGAAACTGCCTCTCCGCACGGGGCGCTCCCTGTGCGGAGAGGCAGTCCGGGTTCATCACCTGGGAAACCGACCCGCGGAGCTGGGGTCAGGCGCTCGCCGGAGCGTTGACGTCCTCCGGCAGGGCGGCCCTGGCGGTCTCGACCAGGGCGGTGAACGCGGCGGCGTCGGTCACGGCGAGGTCGGCGAGGATCTTGCGGTCGACCTCGACGCCCGCGGCCTTGAGGCCCTGGACGAAGCGGTTGTAGGTGATGCCGTTGGCGCGGGCGGCGGCGTTGATCCGCTGGATCCACAGCCGGCGGAACTCGCCCTTGCGCTTGCGCCGGTCGTTGTAGCTGTAGGACAGCGAGTGGGTGACCTGCTCCTTGGCCTTGCGGTAGAGGCGCGAGCGCTGACCGCGGTAGCCGGAGGCGCGCTCGAGGACGACCCGGCGCTTCTTCTGGGCGTTGACTGCCCGCTTGACGCGTGCCATGTGTGTGTGACTCCTTGTTGCTGGTGGGGCGGCCGCTCAGCCGGCCGCCGGGGACGAGGGACGGGTCAGCGGCCGAGCAGCTTGCGGGCCGTCTTGCGGTCGGCCTTGGCCACCTCGGTCGTGCCGCTCATCCGGCGCGTCATCGTCGAGGGCTTCTTCTCCAGGTTGTGGCGCAGGCCGGTCTTCTGGCGGCGGATCTTGCCCGACCCGGTCACCCGGAAGCGCTTGCTGGCCCCGGAGTGCGTCTTGTTCTTCGGCATCTCGTCCTCTTTCTCGTGTCAATGCCTGCCGGCGTCACCGGCAGGCACTCGCTCTTCGTGCGCAGATCAGGCGTCGATCTCGGGATCGAGCGCCTCGGAGCGCCGACGTTCCTTCTTCTGTGCGGGCACGCCGGCGTGGGCCGCCGTACGCTCCGCACGCTCCTCGGCGCGCTCGGCCTCGCGGGCGGCGGCGCGCTCCTCCTTGGCCGCCTTCACCTCGGCCTTCGCCTCGGACTTCTTCTTCAGGGGAGCCAGCACCATCGTCATGTTGCGGCCGTCCTGCTTCGGCGTGGCCTCGACCGTCCCGAGCTCCTGGACGTCCTCGGCGAGCCGCTGCAGCAGCCGGAAGCCCAGCTCGGGGCGGTGCTGCTCACGACCGCGGAACATGATGGTGATCTTGACCTTGTCGCCCTGGCGGAGGAACCGCACGACGTGACCCTTCTTGGTCTCGTAGTCGTGCGCGTCGATCTTCGGCCGGAGCTTCATCTCCTTGATGACCGTGTTGGTCTGGTTGCGGCGAGCCTCACGGGCCTTCTGGGCGTTCTCGTACTTGAACTTGCCGTAGTCCATGAGCTTGCAGACCGGAGGGCGGGCCTGCGGGGCGACCTCGACCAGGTCGAGGTCGGCCTCCTGCGCCAGCCGCAGCGCGTCACCGGTGGCGACGATGCCGACGGTCTCGCCGTTGGGGCCGACGAGCCGGACCTCGGGTACCCGGATCCGGTCGTTGATTCGCAGCTCAGTGCTGATGGGTCCTCCAGTGGTCGGTTCTGCTGCTTCGACCACGCATCGGCCCCGGATGTGACGAAGGGCCTCCGTGTCGACTGCACGGAAGCCCCTGGGACGGACACGACGTACGACGCCGCACCCGTGACCGGACCCGACGACCTGAGGCGGTCGATGCGGGTGGGAGGAGGCCTCCGCTTGTCGGGCCGACCACACGAGGTGACCGACCGGTCGCCTTCCAGTGTACGCGGGGCCGCCGCCGATGTCGAAACACCGGCACCGCCCGGTCGCCTACGCGGGCTCAGGCCGGCCTGGCCCAGCCCCAGCCCTCCTCGAGGCGCACCAGCGTCAGGCCCTCGGCGACGGCGCGCAGCAGGTCGCCCTCGACGGGGAAGAGCGCCGGGCCCGCCACGTCGAGGACGAGCGCGTCGGCGCCGTCCTGCACCGCCGACTGGGCGGCCACGCGGAAGGTCACCGGCACCGGCCGGGCCTGCGGGTTCCAGCGCTGCAGCGGCTCGGTGCCGGTGAACGCCAGCAGCGCCTGCCGGCCGTCGGCGCCCTGCATCAGCACGGTGGCCATGTCGCTGCTCTTGTCGTGCGTCCGCCCCTGCTCGTCGACCTCCGCCTCGCCGAGGACCGCGACCACCGGCACCAGCACCCGCGCGTGCTGGACCACCGCCAGCGCCTCGAGGTGCCGGTGCGGATCGGCGTCGTAGCCGGCCAGCGCCTCGGCGACGGCCGGGGCGACCGAGCCGTCGTCGCCCGCGAAGCCGGGATCGGGGATGCTGCGCACACCGCGATCCTCTCAACCCGCCGGTGTGCCGCCGTAGGCTGGGGTCGTGGGCTACGACTTCGTGACCTGGGGCGCCTTCGCCTGCGTGCTCTCCGCGCTCGGCGGGCTGCTCAGCTGGCTGGCCTGGCGCCGCCGTGGACTGTCCGCCGGGCTCCGCGGCCTGGCGTGGAGCATCCTGCCGCTCGCCGCCTGGCTGACCGGCACCCTGCACCTGGCCGCCAACGTCGCCGGCGACGTGTCCAGCTGGGCGGTGCACCTGGTGCTCTCCCCCGTGGTCTGGGCCGGCATCGCCCTCGCCGGGGTCGCGGTGGTGCTCTTCGGCACCGCCGGGGCGATGCGGGCGCGCGGCGTCGGCACCCGCAAGGACGCGCAACGCCAGGCCCTGCCCGAGCAGAAGGGCCGGCAGCCGCAGCAGACCTCCCAGACCACCGGTCTGGACGACATGGACGACATCGAGGCGATCCTGCGGAAGCACGGCATCTCGTGAGCCCTGCCCCGGGCGAGCTCGACGAGGCCGTCGAGCGGATGCGCCTGGCCCGGCGGCTCGACAAGGCCGTCGCCGCGCTGGCCGACCCGGCAGCTCCGCTCGTGGTGGTCGACCTCGACGCCTTCGACGCCAACGCCGCGGACCTCGCTCGCCGGGCCGGCGGCAAGCCGGTCCGGGTCGCCTCGAAGTCGCTGCGGGTGCCCGCGCTGCTGTGCCGGGCGCTGGGCGGGCGGGGTTTCCGCGGCGTGCTGGCCTACACGCTGCGCGAGGCGCTCTGGCTGGTCGGGGAGGGCCTGAGCGACGATGTGGTGCTCGGCTATCCCAGTGTCGACAGGGTGGCGCTGCGCCGACTCGCCGACGACGAACGTGCCCGCGAGTGCATCACGTTGATGGTGGACTGCCCGGAGCATCTCGACCTCATCGAGGCCGCGGACCCGCCCGGGCCGGTGCGCATCGCGCTCGACGTCGACGCCGGGCTGCGGCTCGGCCCCGCCCACGTCGGACCGAAGCGCTCCCCGCTCGTGGCGGTCGACGAGGTGGTCGCGCTCGCCCGCGAGGCGCTGAGCCGCGGCTTCCGGCTCACCGGCGTGATGACCTACGAAGGACAGGTCGCCGGTGTGCCGGACGACGTGCCCGGCCAGCAGGCGCGCAGCTTCGCCGTACGCCGGGTCAAGGCCGCCTCGGTGGCGCAGCTGACGGGGCGTCGGGAGCGGATCGCCCGCGCCCTCACCGACGTCGTCGACCTGGAGTTCTGGAACGCCGGTGGCTCCGGATCGGTGGAGAGCACGGTCGCCGACCCGGTGGTGAGCGAGGTCGCGGCCGGCTCGGGACTGCTGGTGCCCGGCCTCTTCGACCACTACCGATCCTTCCGGCCCCGTCCGGCGGCGTTCTTCGGCGTGCCCGTGGTGCGCCGGCCCGGCCCCGGCACGGTCACCGTCGCCGGCGGTGGCTTCGCCGCCAGCGGCGCGGCCGGCCGCGACCGGCTGCCGCTGCCCTGGGCGCCGTACGGGCTGCACCTGACCGCGCTGGAGGGCGCCGGCGAGGTGCAGACCCCGCTGACCGGCCCGGGCACCCGGGGCCTGGGGGTCGGTGACTGGGTGTGGTTCCGCCACGCCAAGGCCGGCGAGGTGGCCGAGCACGCCAACGTCGTGCACCTGGTCCGGGGCGACACGGTGGTCGAGACCGTGCCGACCTACCGCGGCCTCGGGCTCGCCTGGTGAGCCGGTTGCCCCAGCGGATCGCCGCCACCGCGGCGGCCCGGCGGCCGACCCTGGGCGCCGGGCGGCTGGTCTGCGTCGACGGCCCCGCCGGATCGGGGAAGACCACGCTCGCGGACGCGCTCGCCGCTGCGCTCGGCAGCGCACCGGTGGTGCACATGGACGACCTCTACCCGGGCTGGGAGGGGCTCGGCGAGGTGGCGGACCCGGTGCTGGGCCTGCTCGGCCCGCTGGGCCAGGGGCGGCCCGGCCGCTACCACCGCTACGACTGGCATGCCGGCGCGTACGCCGAGGAGCATGAGGTGCTGCCGGGGCCCTGGCTGGTGCTCGAGGGCGTCGG
>DATDNR010000123.1:0-21939 GCA_036518175.1 Marmoricola sp. | reverse complement strand
GCCGACCTTCTTGTCGTCGACGTCGAAGGCGGCGACGAACTGCACGTCGGAGACGTGGTAGTCACCGAACTTGACGTGCATCAGGCCGGGGACGACGGCCTCCGGGTCTGCGTCCTTGTAGTACTCGACGCCCTGCACGAGGGAGCTGGCGCAGTTGCCGACTCCCGCGATTGCCACTCGAACCGATCCCATGGGTTCTCCTTACTCCTGACTGGTTCTCAGCTGATGCCTGCGGTCACTGCCGTGCTCACCGACGCGCTCGCCGCCGCGTTCACGCGCGGCGTTGGAGCGTTCGACCTCGATGAGGTCGGTGAGCCAGCGCACCTCGCGCTCCACGGACTCGATCGAGTGCCGCTGCAGCTCGGTGACCCAGCGGTCGCCGTTGCGGCCGCCGCGCTGGGAGGTGCGGGCCCGGTCGAGACGCTCCTGGAGCCGCTGACGACGGCCCTCCAGGATGCGCAGCCGCACGTCGGCGCTGGTCCGGGAGAAGAACGCGAACCTCATGTTGAAGCTCTCGTCCTCCCAGGCCGCCGGGCCGGCCTCGGTGATCTGGTCACCGAAGAACTTCGCCCCCTCGGGGGTGATCTGGTAGACGATGCGCTGCCGGCGCGACATGCCGGGGGACACCGAGGCGACCTCGGTGATCCAGCCGGCGCGGAGCATCCGCTTCAGCGCAGGGTAGAGGGAGCCGTAGGACAGCAGCCGGCCCCAGCCCAGCAGCAGGTTCAGCCGCTTGCGCAGCTCGTAGCCGTGCAGCGGCGTCTCCTGCAGCAGTCCGAGGACTGCCAGCTCGAGGGTCGCACCCTTGCTGGCCACGTCGAACTCCTCATCTTCCGGCTGCTGGCGGTTGATCCTATCGCACGAATCTATCGCACCGATATATCCAGTGCGCGCGCCGGGGGGAGGTTGGGCGATTCAGGACCTTCGCCGTACGCTCGTCGCTGACCTGTGCTCGGGTCTGACTTCCCCTGCCCTCGATCTGCGAGGAGTTACCTGACCGTGAGTGGCAACCGTCGTGAGCCCAAGGCCGGGGCCCGCAAGTCCGCCGGCGCCCGGGAGGGGCGCGGGGACAGGCGCCGCGGGCACAACCGCCGTGGGGGCAACCGGTGGATGCAGTTCCTCAAGTGGGCGCTCGTCAGTGGCATCGCGCTGGTGCTGGTCGCGGTGGCGGTGTTCTTCTTCGCCTACGAGAAGACCACGATCCCCGACCCCAACACCGCCTTCCAGACGCAGGCGTCCTACGTCTACTACGCCAACGGGCACCGCAAGCTGGGCACCTTCGCGACGCAGAACAGGGTCTCGATCCCGCTGGCGGACATGTCGCCGCGGATCAAGCAGGCCGTGGTGGCGGCGGAGGACCACACCTTCTGGACCAACAACGGCATCGACCCGAAGGGCATCCTGCGGGCGGCCTTCTCCAACGCCCAGGGGAACCCCACCCAGGGGGCATCCACCATCACCCAGCAGTACGTCAAGATCCTCTACCTCAGTCAGCAGCGGACGCTGAAGCGCAAGATCAAGGAAGCCTTCCTGTCGCTGAAGATCCAGCAGCAGCAGAGCAAGCAGCAGATCCTGCAGGGCTACCTGAACACCATCTACTTCGGTCGCGGCGCCTACGGCGTCCAGGCCGCCGCGCAGGCCTGGTTCGGGGTGGACGCCAGGAACCTCGACGTCGGTCAGTCCGCCTTCCTGGCGGCGATCCTCAACTCGCCGACCGCCTACGACCCCGACCTGGGGAAGTCGCACGCCGACGCCCTGCTCCGCCACTACGACTACGTGCTGCACAGCATGGCGCAGATGGGCCAGATCAGCGCCGCCACCGCGGACCGGCTGTCGGGACACCTGCCCAAGCAGGTGAAGCCGCACAACAGCAACGCCTACGGCGGCCAGCGCGGCTTCATGCTCACCATGGTCAAGGCCGAGCTGCGTCGCCTCGGCTTCAGCGACGAGCAGATCGACGGTGGTGGTCTGCGGGTCACCACGACCTTCAACCCGCGGGTGATGAAGGCCGACAAGAAGGCCGTCATCGCCGAGCGTCCGCAGGGCCTGCGCAAGCTGCACGTGGGCGTCGCCTCGGTCAACACCCACACCGGTGCGTTGATGGGCTTCTACGGCGGCCAGAACTACCTGAAGAGCCAGCTCAACTGGGCCACGCTGACCGACTCCCCGGGATCGGCGTTCAAGCCGTTCGCGCTGGCGGCCGGTCTCAAGGCGGGCTTCAGCCTCAAGGACACCTTCGACGGCAACTCGCCCTACACCTTCCCGAACGGCGACACCGTGGTCAACGAAGGCCCGGGCGGCGGTAACGACTACGGATCGGCGGTGCCCCTGCTCGAGGGCCTCGAGCAGTCGATCAACACCGTCTTCGTCGACCTGACCGAGTCGATGCCCCACGGCCCGGAGCGGATCCGCCGCACGGCCGTCGACATGGGCATCCCCGACACCAAGAGCCTGGTCGCCAACGCGGGCATCTCGCTGGGCTCGGCCCCGGTCAGCCCGGTCTCGCTCGCCAACGCCTACTCCACGATCGCCGACGGTGGCCGGGTGCACCACTGGTTCGTGATCAAGAAGATCACCCGCGCCAGCGACGGCAAGGTGCTCTACGACAACAAGCCGAAGACCCGGCGTGCGATCCCGAACCCGATCAGTCGCGACGTGAGCTACGCGATGCAGCAGGTGGTGCAGCACGGCACCGGCACCAACGCCCTGGCGCTGGGCCGGCCGGCCGCCGGCAAGACCGGCACCGCCACCGACGACAAGGGCCACGTGATCACCTCGTGGTTCGCCGGGTTCACCCCGCAGGTGGCGACCGCGGTGATGTATGTCCGCGGCGACGGCCGCAAGCCGCTGGAGAACTACATGCCGAGCTACTTCGGCGCCGACTACCCGACACGCACCTGGACCGCGGCGATGCAGCGCATCATGGCGCCCTTCCCGGTCGCATCCTTCCCGCCGCCGGCGTTCGTGGACGGCAAGGCGCCGACCACCGGACACGAGCCCTACACCCCGCCCCCCTCGCCGACCTACGTGCCGCCGCCCTCGCCGACCAAGAAGGCGACGCCGACGCCCACGCCGACCCCGACGCCGACCCCGACCCCGAGCCCGACCCCGACCCCGAGCCCGACCCCGAGCCCGAGCTGCGGCGTGCTGAACCCGTGCTCACCCTCCCCGTCGAGCTCGCCCACCGGTGATCGCACGACCGGCGGCGGTGGCGGCGGCGGTGGCGGCGGCAACGGACCCGGTGGCGGCAACGGGACCGGTGGCAGCGGCGGCGGCGGTGGAGCCCCGCGGTAGCGGCCGGGTCGTCGCGCCCACGCTGAGCGACCCGGTCGCCCGCTCCCTCAGCGAGGTCGTCGGCGGGCCGGTCGGCCGGCACGGCCGTCCGCACCGCTGGTGGACGCCGGTGCGGGTGCTGCTGGCGGTCTTCACCGTCGTCTTCGCGATCGGCCTGGTGCAGAAGGCGCCCTGCATCAACAGCGACTGGAACAGCGACACCGTCCGCTACGGCCGGATGTGCTACTCCGACGTGCCCTACCTCTACACCGGGCGGGGGATGGCGGAGCGGCAGTGGCCCTACGCCGACGACCATGGCCGCTACCCCGCGATGGAGTACCCCGTGGTGATCTCCTACTTCGCCTGGGCGGCCGCCGAGCTGACCGGGCTGGTGGCCACCGGTCCTCCCGAGGCCCAGCGCGCGGCCACCCAGCCGGCGAACATCTGGGGGATGCCGGGGATGGCGCAGGAGATCAACGGCTACTTCCTGGTCACCGCGGTGCTGCTCTTCGGTGCCGGTCTGCTGGCCACCTGGTTCCTGGCCGGAGCGCACCGCAACCGTCCGTGGGACGCGATGGCGTTCGCCCTCTCACCCGCACTGCTGCTCGCGGGCCTGATCAACTGGGACCTGCTGGCCGTGGCGTGCACCGCCGGCGCGCTGTGGGCGTGGTCGCGCGGGCACCCGTGGCTGGCCGGCGTCCTGGTCGGGGTGGGGATGGCGACCAAGCTGTACCCGCTGTTCCTGCTCGGCGCCTTCCTCGTCGTCGCCCTGCGGCGGCGACGGCTCCCGTGGGCGGCGTACGCCACCGGCGGGGCGGCTCTGGCCTGGCTGCTGCTCCAGCTGCCGGCCTGGCTCACCGGGAGCCTCGACCGGTGGACCGCCTTCTGGACGTTCAACGCCGACCGTGGCGCCGACCTCGGATCGCTCTGGCTGGTCGCCCGCGACGCCGGAGCCCCGGCCAGCGTGCACACGATCAACGTGGTCTCCGGGCTGGTCTTCGCGGTCTGCTGCCTGGCCGTGCTCGTCCTGGGGCTCCGGGTCCGGCACCCACCGCGTGTCGCGCAGCTGGCGTTCCTGGTCACCGCCGCCTTCCTGATGGTCAACAAGGTCTACTCACCGCAGTACGTCCTGTGGCTGCTGCCGCTCGCGGTGCTGGCCCGGCCGCGCTGGCGGGACCTGCTGATCTGGCAGGCGGCCGAGGTCCTCTACTTCGGGATGGTGTGGCTCTACCTCGGCGGATGGCTGCAGGCCTCGGCCGGGCCGGCGTCTCCGGCGTACGACGCCGCCATCGTCGTGCGCGTGCTCGCCGAGCTGTGGCTCGCCGCTGTGGTCGTGCGCGATATGGTGCAGGCCCGGCACGACCCCGGCCGCGACGACGGCAGCGGCAGCGTGGAGTGCCTCGACAACGACCCGCTCACCCCGCCGGCGACCCTTCCCCCCGATCCGGTGGTCAGTCGATGACGATGCTGTCGAAGTGCGTGATGGTGTGGCGCACCCGGAGCTCGACCTCGTCACCCACCACCGGCACGGGCGCGCCGCTGGGCAGGAACAGCATCGAGGCCTGCATGTGGGGCGGCTCGGCGAAGAGCCGCTGCTTGCCGCCGACGAGGTAGGGCGAGCGCACGAACCCGGCCGCGTCCAGGCCGCCACGGGCCAGCGACGCCGCCCGGGCCCGCAGGCTGCCCTCGCCGGTCGGGGCCTCCAGGCCGATCCCGTGCGCGGTGCCACCGGCGACCACGACGAGGTGGCCGCTGCGCGGCGCGGAGCGCTGCCGGTAGCCGAAGCAGTCGCCGCGCTCGACCGGATGCACGTCGAGCACCGTGGCGTGGACCCGCAGCGCGCCGCGGTCACCGAGCCACAGCTCGGTGCCGATGCGTGGCCGGAAGCGCACGTCGGGCCAGCGCGCGTGCAGGGCGTCGAGCTCGTCCGCGGTCAGGTGCGACACCCACACCGTGCCCGGCGAGCCGTCCGCGGCACGGTCCAGGCCCGCTGCGACCACGTCGGTCATCAGCCGGTCGACCTCGGCCAGGTGCGCGCCGGTGACCAGCGGCAGGTGCAGGGCGGTCCCCTCCACCCGCAGGCCGGCGGCGTGGGCGAGCCCGGCCGCCTCGCGCAGGGCGCCGGCGCCGAGCCCGTGCCGGCGCATCGAGGTCATCCGCTCCAGCACCACCCGCGGACGGTGCCGCAGGCCGGCGAACCCGGCGAAGGCGAGCACGTCCTCGACCCGCCCCAGGGTGTGCATGACGCGGGGGTCCTCCGGCAGCGGGGCGCCGGGCCGCCAGGGGCTGAGCACCAGCAGGTCCCCGTCGAAGCGGCAGGCGACTTCGGGGACCTCGGCGTACGTGCCGACCGCGACCGTGTCGACCCCGAGCCACTGCGCCCGGCGCGCCAGCCGGCCGTTGCCGAAGCCGTAGCCGTTGCCCTTCGCGACCGGCACCAGTCCCGGCCGGCGCTCGAGCACCGAGCGCAGGTGACGCCGCCAGCGCTCACCGTCGACGGCGAGGGTGACCCCGGGGGCGGAGGACTCCTGCGTCATCCGCGCCTCTTCATGTAGAGGTCGAAGGCCGCGTACAGCGGCCGGCGCAGCGGCAGGTCCCACTCGCCGGCGTACTCCACCGCCTCGCCACCGGTGCCGACCTTGAACTGGATCAGCCCCACGTGCGGGTCGTCGGCGTCGAGCGTGTCGGTGATGCCGCGCAGGTCGTAGACGTCGGCGCCCACCTCCAGGGAGTCACAGATCATCTGCCACTGCACCGCGTTGGACCCGCGGACCTCGCGCTTCTCGGTCGAGGAGGCGCCGTAGGAGTACCAGGTGTGCCCGCCGACCCGGATCCAGATCGTGCTCGCGACCAGGTCGCCCTCGTGCTCGGCGAGGTAGAGCCGGATCCGGCCGCCGCCCGGGTCCTCGGCGTCCAGGGCGGAGAACATCCGGCTGAAGTAGGCCAGCGGCCGCGGCGTGAAGTGGTCGCGCTGTGCGGTGAGCGAGTAGAGCTGGTGGAACGCGGGCAGGTCCTCCAGCGTGCCGCGACGCACCTTCACACCGGCCTTCGCGGCCTTCTTGATGTTGCGCCGCCACAGCTGGTTCATGCCCTTCAGCACCTCGTCCGGGCTGCGCGGACGGCCGTCGTCCTCGCGCAGCGGGATCACGAAGTTGTACTGCGGCTGCCCGGCGGCGAACCCGCCGGTGACCGCCTGCAACCGCCAGCCGAGCTCGCGCAGCTGGGAGACCACCCGCGCACCGGCCCGGTCCCGCTCCCGCGGGGGCAGCTCGGTCAGCGAGGCGACCCCCTCGTCGGCGATGCCCTCCTTGACCTGCGCGGCCGACCAGCGGCGGGTGACCACCGGCGGCCCGATGCGGACACCGAACGCGCCACCAGCCTTCAGGTGGGCCGCAAGCGGACGCAGCCACGCCCCGAGGTGCTCGGTCTGCCAGTCGATGACCGGGCCCTCGGGCAGGTAGGCCAGCGAGCGCCGGACGAGGGGTGCCTCGCGGTGGAGCACCAGCGCGGCGCCGACCAGCTCGCCGTGCGCGTCACCCGCGCGGCGCCAGCCGAGCGATTCGCTGCGCCACTCGGTCTTGACCTTCCCCCAGCCCGGTGTCTGCAGGAAGCTCGCGGATCCTCGGGCAGCGAGGAAGGCGAGGTGCTCCTCGGGCGTGATGGGGCCGACCGTCAGGTCGGCTCCCGCGTCAGGGGCGGAGTCCGGCAGAGTCACGGGCCGAGCCTACGGGGGAGCCGCGGCGTGGTCGGCGCGGGTTGCTCAGCCGCACCGCCGCGGGCCCTTGCCGGGAGCGCGGGTCAGTAGGCGCCGCGGGCGCCGACCACCGCCCCGACGGTGCGGGCACCGATCAGGGCGTCGTCGAGGAGCCGGTGGTTGTCGGTGTAGTGCAGGTCGAGGTCCACCGAGCGCTCCCAGTCGAGGTCGGACCGTCCGCTGACCTGCCAGAGGCCGGTGATCCCGGGGCGTACGGCGAGTCGCCGGCGCTCGTCGGCGTCGTACTCGGCCACCTCTTCGGGCAGCGCCGGCCGCGGCCCGACGAGGGACATCTCGCCGCGGACCACGTTGAGGAGCTGGGGCAGCTCGTCGAGCGAGGCCCGGCGCAGGAGGCGGCCCACCCGCGTCACCCGGGGGTCGTCGTGGATCTTGAACAGCCGGCCGTTGCCCTCGTCCTCCTCGACCAGCAGGGCGCGGACTGCCTCGGCGTCGGACCGCATGGTGCGCAGCTTGTAGAGCGTGAAGGGTCGTCCGTCCTTGCCGACGCGCGTCTGCCGGAAGAGCGCCGGCCCGGGTGAGTCGGCGCGGATGAGCAGCGCGAGCACCCCCAGGACCGGAGCGACCAGCGCCAGCAGGAAGAGGCCGACCAGCCGGTCGAAGGTCCACTTGGCCACCCGGGTGAACGGAGTCGGGCGGCCCGGCCGGGCGTGCAGCAGCGTGCAGCCCGCGACCACGGTGCTGGCGAGGCGGTGCGGTGCCACGTGGTCCAGGGCGCCGGCCACCGCCAGCGAGGCACGGCTGCCCTCCAGCTGCCAGCAGAGCCGGCGCAGCTCCTTGCCGGCGATGCCGAGCCCGGTGTGCACCAGCACCAGGTCCGCCTCCCAGCGCTGCGCCCAGCGGCGCACCTCGCTGAGGTCGCGGATGTGCGCCAGCGGAGGGCCGGGATGGGCCGATCCCAGCCCGAGGCCGGTCCGGTCGACCACGAGCCCGCCGATGACGCGCGCCCCGCCGACGGTCGCCCACCGCCCGGCGATCGAGCTGATCGTGTGCGGGTCGGCGACCACCAGGCACCGCAGCGGCCGGCCGAAGCGGCCCCGGAGGACGGTGACGACGGCCTCGGTGCCGACCCCGGCGACGATCAGCAGGAGAGCCTCCCGGTCCGTGCGCATCGGCGCACCCCGCAGCGCCAGGACGCAGGAGACCAGCGCGAAGGCGAAGGCGACGTCACGCAGGAGCCGCGCAGGCGTGCGCAGGTGGGGACGGAGGAAGCCGTCGGCGTCGTGGTGGGCCACCACGACTCCGGTCAGCAGCACGGCTGCGGTGAAGGCGACGCTCAGGTGCAGGAACGCGGCGACGAGGACGCTCACCGCGACCCCGGCCGGCAGCCCGGCCGAGCCGAGCACCGGTGCCCATGCGGGGGACCGATGCCGCCAGGCTCGCCGGGTCGGCGCCGTCCGTCGCACGTGCGCGGGCGCCGGGTGGCCCCGGTGGGGTTCGGCGCGACGTTGACTCGGGACAGTGGGAGCGGTGACCGGTATCGCCTCGACCGCTTCCGTGCTGCTCGCCTCCACCGCAACTCCTTCCTGACGCGACCCGCGATTTCGCCGCACTCGGGACTTCCGCCCCCGAGTTCTCTCACGGTCGGGCGGTGTTCACATCAGCCGCTCGCGTCAGGTTTGCTACGCATCGGCCGCCGGCGACGGGCTCAGCTGACGTTGCGGGGCAGGTGCTCGGTCGGGTGCTCGGCCAGCCAGCGCTCGACCTGGTCCTCCCGCACCGCGCTCCACAGCGAGCGGTTCGCGGCCCGGTTGAGCCAGACCACGCTCTGCGCCCCGGCGTACCCGGTGCCGGCGACGGGCACGGTCAGGTAGTGCACCTGGGAGGAGCGCAGCGAGCGCAGGCTCAGCGCCAGGGAGGACATCGAGGACTCCGACCACCCCGAGTCCACCGAGAGGTGCTGGGTCAGCACGTCGAGGAGGTGGTAGGTGCGCATCGGGTGCGTCCAGAGTGACTCGTGCAGCGTGGTGCGCATCAGCTGGTGCAGGAAGTACTGCTGCCGGTGGATCCGGTCGAAGTCGCCGCCGGGGAGGCCGTAGCGCATCCGGACGTAGTCGAGGGCAGCGGCGCCGTCGAGGCGGTGCCAGCCGGCGCGCCAGGTGACCTTGTGCGAGGAGTCGTAGACGGTGTTCGGCACGTCGACCTCCACCCCGCCGAGGGCGTCGGTGAGGGCGCTGAAGCCGGCCCAGTCCACGACGGCGAGGTGGTCGATGTGCAGCCCGGTGAGGTGCTCGACCGTCCGGATCGCCAGCGCCGGGCCGTCCCAGGAGAAGGCGGCGTTGATCTTGGCGTGGCCGAAGCCCGGGACGTCCACCCACGAGTCCCTCGGGATCGAGATGACCGAGACGCCCCGCCGGTCACCGTCGATGTGCACCACCATGATCGTGTCGCTGCGCTGGGCTCCCGGCAGCCACTCGGCGGCGCGGGCGTCGGTGCCGGTCGTCGGCACGGGGGAGCGTCGATCGGTGCCCAGGACGAGGATGTTGACCGCGCGTGCGGCCGAGCCCTCGGTGGGGCGCTGCGGGCGGTTGGTCAGACCGGCGAAGGCACCGGGGATCCGCGAGAGGTTGCCGCCGAGCTGGTGCTGCAGGGCCAGCGAGAGCCCGATGGCGCCGATGAGGAAGAGCAGCAGGCAGAACAGCAGCGCGATCACCGTCAGGAACAGCGCCGGACTCGGCCGCCTGACGTGCTGAGCATCCGCCGAGCGCCTCCAACCGGACACGAGCATCGAAACCACCCCTCCTGGAGGTTTCGACTCTGCGCCGGTGCTCCGTGGCCGGCATCACCCGAACGGCGTAGCGACGATCCGACAGGTGTGGGGCCCGGCCTGGCCCGGCTCAGACGTGCTCGCGCAGCCAGGCGAAGTCCGCACGGTGCTCGGCGGACCCACCGGGGGTCTCGCAGACGACGGTGGCTCCTGCCTCGCGGATCACGCCGGCCAGCAGCTCGGCATCCACCTGGCCGGATCCGAGGCTGGCGTGCCGGTCGGCGCCCGAACCGGCCGCGTCCCTGCTGTCATTGGCGTGCACGAGGTCGATCCGGCCGGTGATCGCGCGCACCTGCTCCACCACCGTCGTCAGGTCGATGCCGCTGGCCCACGCATGGCAGGTGTCGAGGCAGAAGCCGACGTCCTCGTGCCCGGCCGCCTCGCCGATCGCGGCCCACACCCCCTCGATGCGTTCGAGCTCCCTCGTCATCGCGTTGTCACCGCCGGCGGTGTTCTCGATCAGCAACGGCACCTTGATGTCGCACGCCGCGACCGCCTTGCGCCAGTTGTCGAACCCGACCGCGGGATCGTCGGACTTGTTGACGTGCCCACCGTGGACGATCAGGCCCCGCGCCCCGATCTCGGCCGCCGCGTCCATGTGCTGCTGCAGCAGCTTGCGGCTGGGAATGCGGATGCGGTTGTTGGTGGTGGCCACGTTGACGATGTAGGGGGCGTGCACGTAGAGACCGATGCCGGCTGCCTCCGCGTCGCGGCGCAACCCCACGGCGCCACCGCCATAGCGGACCTCCGGGCCCTTGTAGCCCTGTGGGTCGCCGAGGAAGAACTGCACCACCGAGGCCTCGCGCGCCTCCGCCTCCGCGATCGGGTCGGTCTGGTCGACGTGTGCGCCCAGGACCAGCGCGGGCCCCGTCTCGTTGCTCGCCATGGGGCAAACCCTAGGACGGACGATTTCGTCCGCGGCGCGGTGCGCCGGTATGCTGTCGCGGCGTCGTCTCCCGTCCGGTGGGAGTGCGGCGCAACGCATCAGCCCTCCTGCCACGGAGAGACCGTGGCCGCCCGAGTCCGAAGGAGGTGGAGATCGCTATGCGTACCTATGAACTCATGGTCATCCTCGACCCCGACCTCGAGGAGCGCACGGTCGCCCCGTCGCTCGACACCTATCTCAACGTGGTCCGCAACGACGGCGGCAGCGTCGACAACGTCGACATCTGGGGGCGCCGCCGCCTCGCCTACGAGATCGACAAGAACGCCGAGGGCATCTACGCCGTCGTCACGCTGCAGGCCGAGCCGGCCACGGTCAAGGAGCTCGACCGGCAGCTCGGGCTCAACGAGTCGGTGCTGCGCACCAAGGTCATCCGCCCCGACGTCCACTGACGTCGAGCGAACCGATCCAAGGAGGACCAGCATGGCAGGCGAGACCGTCATCACCGTCATCGGCAACCTGACCGGTGACCCCGAGCTGCGCTTCACCCCGTCGGGTGCGGCGGTCGCGAACTTCACCATCGCGTCCACGCCGCGCACCTTCGACCGGCAGAGCAACGAGTGGAAGGACGGCGAGACGCTGTTCCTGAACTGCTCGATCTGGCGGCAGGCCGCGGAGAACGTCGCCGAGTCGCTGACCAAGGGCACTCGCGTCGTGGCGCAGGGCCGGCTCAAGGCCCGCAGCTTCGAGACCCGAGAGGGTGAGAAGCGCACGGTCATGGAGCTCGACGTCGACGAGATCGGCCCGAGCCTGCGCTACGCCACCGCCAAGGTCACGCGCGCCACGCGCAGTGGTGGCGGCGGCTACTCCGGCGGCGACGACCCGTGGGCCACCGGCGCCTCCCAGGGCGGCGGCACCTGGGGCGGCCAGCAGGGCGCTCCCCAGGGCGGTCCCCAGGGCGGGCCCCAGGGCGGCTCGGCCGGCGGTTCGCAGGGCGGCTGGGGTGCTCCGCAGGGGCAGCCGCAGCAGGACCCGTGGGCCACTCCCGGTGCCGGCGACGAGCCCCCCTTCTGACCCCATCCATCACCACACCATTCCGGCCCTGACGACTGCAGGGGCCGGGCTCTGCCAGATCTGAGTTGAGGCCTCCGGCCTCGAGAGGAGCACCACAATGGCCAAGGCAGTGATCCGCAAGCCGAAGAAGAAGGTCTGCCAGTTCTGCAAGGACAAGGCGGGCCACGTCGACTACAAGGACACCGCACTGCTGCGCAAGTTCATCTCCGACCGGGGCAAGATCCGCGCCCGTCGGGTGACCGGCAACTGTGTGCAGCACCAGCGCGACGTCGCGACGGCGGTCAAGAACGCCCGCGAGATGGCGCTGCTGCCCTACACCTCCACCGCTCGCTGAGGAAGGAACCCCTGATGAAGCTCATCCTGACCCAGGAGGTCACCGGTCTCGGCGCCCCCGGCGACGTGGTCGAGGTCAAGGACGGCTACGGCCGCAACTTCCTGATCCCGCGGGGCTTCGCCATCCGCTGGACCAAGGGCGGCCAGTCCACGATCGACTCGATCAAGAAGGCCCGAGAGAGCCGCGCCGTACGCGACGCCGACCAGGCGGCGCAGGTCAAGGCCCAGCTCGAGGGCAGCACCTTCAACGTCAAGGTCCGCGCCGGTGACGGGGGCCGGCTGTTCGGTGCCGTCACGCCCGCCGACATCGCCGAGGCGATCGCCGAGGGTGGTGCCCAGGTCGACAAGCGCACGATCATGCTGGGCAACCCGATCAAGTCGCTCGGCGTGCACACCGTCAAGGTCAAGGTGCACGACGAGGTCGAGGCGACCGTCAACCTCAACGTCGTCCCGGCCTGACCTGCCGCTCGCCCGGCCCGCCCAGGGCCGGGCGGCGGTGGACGACACGCCGAGGTGACCTGCGTCGCCCTCTCAGCACTTCCACAGGGACGTTCCCTAGGCTCTCGCTAGCCTAGGGGCCCCAGGAGGAGGACACCGTGGCACAACGCACAGCCAAGCAGCGGCGGGCCGACAACAGCCGTCAGGCGAAGCTCGCCGAGCTGCGGGCCGCCGAGAAGCGTCGTCGTGCCCGTGTGGTGGGCAGCCTGAGCATCATCGGGCTGGTCATCGTGATCGTGGCGATCATGGTCGGTGTCAAGCTCGCCGGCAGTGCCAACAACGCCAACGTCGCCTCCGGGCCGAGCGGCAAGGTGGTCTCGCTGGTCAGCAGCGTGCCCGCCTCGACCTTCGACAAGGTCGGCGCCGGCACCGCGAACGCCTGGCCCAAGGCGATCAAGGGTGGCCAGCCGATCAGCGACAACGGCAAGCCGAAGGTGCTCTACGTCGGCGCGGAGTACTGCCCCTACTGCGCCGCCGAGCGGTGGGCCGTCGTCGCGGCACTGGCGCGCTTCGGCACCTGGCACAACGTCGGGCTCACCGCGTCGACCGGGAACGACTATGCGCCGAACACCCCGACGTTGTCCTTTCACGGCGCCAGCTACTCCAGCGACTACCTCGCCTTCGCCGGGTACGAGACCCAGGACCGTGACGGCCAGCCGCTCGACACGCTGCCGGCCAGCGACGAGAAGCTGCTGAAGAAGTACGACGCCCCGCCGTACGTGACCGGCTCCGCCGGATCGATCCCGTTCATCTACTACGGCGGCAAGTACGTCTCCAGCGGCGCCAGCTACGACCCGCTGATGTTCAAGGGCATGAGCCACCAGCAGGTCGCCCGGGCGATGCAGGACCCGAACAGCGACGTGGCCAAGGCCGTCGACGGAAGCGCCAACGCGATCACCGCGGCGGTGTGCCGGCTGACCGGCAACAAGCCCGGCAACGTCTGCACCGCACCGGGGGTGCAGGCCGCCGCCAAGAAGCTGCAGCCGGCGTCGTGAGCAGGGTCTCGCGGGACGCCTCGGAGACCGAGGTGAGCACCGCACCGGCGTGGCCGCCGGTCTGGGTGCGTCCCGCCGCGCTGGTGCTGGCGGTGCTGGGGCTGGCGGACTCGGTCTACCTGACCTACGAGCACTACACCGGTTCGAGGACGTTGGCCTGCTCCTCGGGTGGGCTGTTCAACTGCCACGCGGTGACCACCAGCGACTACTCCTACCTCCCCCCGGGCTCCGGCATCCCCGTGGCACTGCTGGGCCTGCTCTTCTTCGTCGGCATGACCGCCCTGTGCCTGCCGCAGATGTGGGGGCGTTCGCGCACCCTCGACCGGATGCGGCTCGTCGGACTGGCCGTGGGCGTGCTGATGGTGCTGTGGCTGGTCTACGCCGAGCTGTTCCGGCTGGGGCAGATCTGCCCCTACTGCACCGGCGTGCACGTCATCACCGTGGTCCTCTTCGGGCTGGTCGCCGTGGTCGAGGCGCTGCGGCCGCTCCCGGTGGAGCTCTGAGCCGCAGCCTCAGCTTCGCGCCGCTGAGGCGCCGACACGCAGCCAGCCGTCGGACCGCTCGCGCAGCAGCAGCACGACCATGCGCCCACCCATGAAGGCCACCCCGAAGGCGACCCACAGCACGGTCACCGAGCCGGTCGCGACGACCGCCGCCCACGCCGCCGGTGCGAAGACCAGCAGCACCCACAGCCCTGCCCAGGCCAGGCAGCGGCCGTCACCGGCGCCGATCAGCACACCGTCGAGCACGAACACCACCCCGGCCACTGGCTGGAACGCGGCGGCGACCAGCAGCACCGGCAGCAGCAGGGACTGCACCCGGTGGTCGCCGGTGAAGAGATTTCCGAGCAGCGGGGACAGCAGCGCCAGCCCGGCACCGGTGACGACGCCGCTCCACGTGCCCCAGGTCAGCATCCGCCGGGTGACCGCGCGGGTGCCGATCGTGTCGCCGGCACCGAGGTAGCGTCCGGTGATCGCCTGGGCCGCGATCGCGATGGCGTCCAGGGTGAAGGCCAGGAAGGACCAGATCGTCATGGCGACCTGCATCGCCGCCAGCGGGCGCTCACCGAGGGTGGTGGCGCCGTACGTCATCACCAGCAGCGAGGCCCGCAGCGTCAGCGTGCGCAGCAGCAGCGGCACACCGGCGCCTCCGGCCGCGCGGATACCGGTGGGGTCGGGCAGCAGCGCGACACCATGCGCCCGGGCGCCGCGGACCACCACCACGAGCAGCGCCACGGCGGTGCCGCTCTGGGCGATCACCGTGCCGAGCGCGGAGCCCCGGATGCCGAGCGCGGGCAGGCCGGCGAGGCCGTAGACGAGCAGCAGGTTCAGCACGATGTTGGCGCCGTTGCCGGCGATCGCGACCACCATCGGGGTGCGGGTGTCCTGCAGGCCGCGGAGCACGCCGGTGGCGGCGAGCACCACCAGCAGCGGCACCGCACCCAGGAAGCCGAGGTGCAGGTACGCCGTCGCCTGGTCGGCCACCCTGCTGCCGGGGCCGAAGAGGCCGACCAGCCACCGGGTCAGCGGGATGCCGGCGGCCGTGGCCACCACCCCGATGACGATCGCCAGCCAGATGCCGTCGACGCCCTGCACCAGGGCACCGCGCAGGTCACCGGCGCCGATCCGGCGGGCGACCGACGCGGTGGTGCCGTAGGCGAGGAAGATGCACAGGCTGATCACCGTGGAGAGCACCGCCGAGGCGATGCCCAGCCCGGCCAGCGGTGCGGTGCCGAGATGCCCGACGATCGCGGAGTCCGCGAGCAGGTAGAGCGGCTCGGCGACGAGCGCGAGGAAGGCGGGTACGGCGAGCCGGAGGATCTCCCGGTCGAGTCGGCGCTGCTCGCTGCGACGCTGCTCCCCGGTCACCTCCACGGGCGGGAGCGTAAACCGGGCAACCTACCTGTGCATAACGGTGTGGATCTGGGGATTGCGGGAACTCGTCGAGGCCCGCTGCGGAAGCGGGCACGGCCCGTCCGGATGGCGGGACGGTGGGCACGTCGTGGTCCAGTTTTTCTTCTCTCCACAACGGGTTCCCTCGCGTTTCTGCAGGTCAGCGCCGGGTCGGGCCCCGGAGAGACTGCTTTGTCCACAGCGGCGTCTACAGGCTGTGCACACCTTCGGCGGCGTGTTCCACATGGACACCCGGGTTGTCCACAAGGGGCTGTGGAGGACCGGTTTGGCACGCGTCCCGACCGGACCTAGTGTCAGGCGCTCGAAGGTCATCGACATGGGTGCGGTCCCGCGTCTTCGGGGGTGGTCGCCCCTAGCGTGTCCGGTGTCGAGAAGCAGCTACGCGGTGTCGCAGGGGTTGAGGCGCCGCCACGGTGGGAAGGCGGCCAGCGGATGAGCATGACCGAGTCGGCCCGTGCCGGCCGGGGTCGTGGAGGACCCGATTGGGACGACGACGGCGCGGCGGTGTACGACCTCGGCGGTGAGGCCGGCAACCAGGAGGGCTGGGCGGGGCGGATGCCGCCGCAGGACCCCGACGCCGAGCAGAGCGTGCTGGGCTCGATGCTCATCAGCAAGGACGCCATCGCCGACGTCAACGAGCAGGTCCGCGGTGCGGACTTCTACCGCCCCGCGCACGAGACGATCTACGACGCGATCGTCGACCTCTACGGTCGCGGCGAGCCGGCCGACCCGATCACGGTGGCGGCCGAGCTGCAGCGCCGGGGCGAGCTGCAGCGGGTGGGCGGTGCGCCGTACCTGCACACGCTCTCGGCCAACGTGCCGATCGCGGCCAACGCCGGCTACTACGCCTCGATCGTCCGCGAGAAGGCGATCCTGCGCCGGCTCGTCGATGCCGGCACCCGGATCGCTCAGATGGGCTACGCCGGCGAGGGCGAGGTCGACGACACCGTCGACCGGGCACAGGCCGAGATCTACGCGATCACCGAGAAGCGCCAGTCCGAGGACTACGCCCCGCTCAGCGACATCATGGAGGCGACGCTCGACGAGATCGAGGCGATCTCCAACCGCGACGGCGGCATGGTCGGCGTGCCGACCGGCTTCGCCGACCTCGACGAGCTGACCAACGGCCTGCAGGGCGGCCAGATGGTGATCGTGGCGGCGAGGCCCGCTATGGGCAAGGCTCTCGCGCTCGACACCCCGCTCGCCACGCCGACGGGCTGGACGACGATGGGCGAGGTGCAGGTCGGCGACCAGCTGTACGGCGCCGACGGCAAGCCGACGACCGTGGTCGCCGCGACCGACGTGATGGTCGGCCGGCCGTGCTACGAGGTGGTCTTCTCGGACGGCTCCCGGATCGTCGCCGATGCCCGGCACCAGTGGCTCACGGAGACACGCGCGGCACGCAAGTCCGCATGGGCAGCCCGGCGCCGGTACAACCGGTCACGCCACCAGCACATCTTTCCTTCGGTCGTGACGACCGAAGAACTGCTTCACACGCTCAGGGCCGGCGGGGAGGGGAGGGCCAACCACGCCGTGCTCAACGCGCGTCCACTCCAGTCGGACAGCAGCCACCTGCCCGTCCCGGCGTACGTCCTCGGTGCCTGGCTGGGTGACGGCCACACGGCCGCGGCCCGCCTGACCAGTGCGACTGACGAGATCCCCTCACTCATCCGTCAGCTCGGCGTCGCCTGCGAGCCGCACGGCAACCTCGTCTACTCCCTGCGACTGCCGACGTCGCGCGGGCCCGAAGGCCCTGCGCGATCGCACTGCCCTGACTGCGGCAAGCCCTATGCCGGCGGCGCGCGGTGCGCGGCCTGCCACGCTGACCACGGCACTCTGCAGGCGCAGCTGCGCAGCCTGGGCGTGCTCGGCAACAAGCACATCCCGACCGTCTACCTGCGCGCTCCCGAGGCCGACCGTCGCGCCGTGCTGGCAGGTCTCCTCGACACCGATGGGACCGTCGTGCGCAACGGTGGCTCCGTGCAGCTGGCGCTCACGAACGAGCGCCTGGCGATGGATGCCTGGGAGTTGATCGTGAGCCTGGGCTACAAGTGCACACACCGCACCAAGCCGGTTCGAGGAAGGAGCGAGGCGACCTCGACGGCACACCTGTTGACCTTCTCGACGGTCGACGACGTGTTCTGGCTGCGGCGCAAGGCCGAGCTGCATCGGCAGCTGCGCCCCAGCACGACGGCGCGCATCGGGCGCCGGTACGTCGTGGACGTCCGACCTGTCGACTCCGTTCCGGTCAGGTGCGTGGAGGTCGACAACGACGATCACCTCTACCTGGCGGGACGCACCATGATCCCGACCCACAACTCGACGCTGGGTCTGGACTTCTGCCGCGCGGCCGCGATCCACAACAACATGACCTCGGTCATCTTCAGCCTGGAGATGACCCGATCCGAGATCACGATGAGGTTGCTCTCGGCCGAGGCGAAGATCCCGCTCAACCACATCCGCAACGGTCCGATGACCGACGACGACTGGTCGAAGCTCGCCCGCAAGATGGGTGAGGTGTCCGGCGCTCCGCTGTTCATCGACGACAGCCCGAACATGACGATGATGGAGATCCGTGCCAAGGCTCGCCGGCTCAAGCAGCGTCACGACCTGAAGCTGATCGTCATCGACTACCTGCAGCTGATGACCTCGGGCCGCAAGGTGGAGTCCCGCCAGCTCGAGGTCTCGGAGTTCTCCCGGCAGATCAAGCTCCTCGCCAAGGAGCTCGACGTGCCGATCATCGCGCTGTCGCAGCTCAACCGTGGCCCCGAGCAGCGGTCGGACAAGCGACCGATGATGTCCGACCTCCGCGAATCGGGCAGCATCGAGCAGGATGCCGACATCGTCATGCTCCTGCACCGTGAGGACGCCTACGAGAAGGAGTCCTCCCGTCCTGGTGAGGCGGACATCATCGTGGCCAAGCACCGCAACGGGCCCACGCGGGACGTGACCGTGCTCTTCCAGGGCCATTACAGCCGCTTCGTCGACATGGCGCATTGACGCTTCTTCTTGCGCCGCGGCGCTCCTCGTGTCACCGGTCAACCGACGCGGAAGGAGCCGATGACCTCGAGACCGGACAGGACACCGGCCACCGTGAGCAGCGGGCACGCCGCCGCTGCCGATGTGCACCAGGGGCGGCGACGAGAACACTGGATGCTGGCGGCACCCAGGGCGAGCCACAGCAGTCCCTCGATGAGAAACCAGGGCTCGTTCAGGAGCAGGTCTTGCAGGTCCGAAGCCCGCCGGTCGAAGGATCGCCACAGTCCGGGCGGTAGCTGGGTGGGATGAACACCGGTGAGGCTCAGCAGCCGAAGCACTCCATCGACGAAGGCGTGCATGCAGCAGCCGACCCCCGACGATCCACGCCACCACCGGTGCGGCACGCCGCAGCGCCACCGCGCGGACGAGCACCGCTGGCAGCACCGCACCAAGAAACACGATTCCGGCTCCCGCGGCATTGACGGCGCGGAACTGAGCCTCGGACATGGGCCGGCCGATCATGCCGATCTCGCCACCGGCGGCGTAATAGGCCCGATAGCATGCGTAACCCAATCCCCACACAGCCAACGCTGCCACGATCAGCCGCTGCGCACGTCCGACGGCGGGCTGCTCTGCCGCAACAGAGGCTGCGTCGGAAACGATCACCGCTGTCCCCCTTCCCGAGACGCTGGGCGGTCGCCGGTGGCCTGTGGGTGCCCCACTCCGGACCGGGTGGCGACCTCTCCGATGGCTCGGTGCGTCGGTGTCATGCTGCCGCTGCTCGGGCTTGGTCCAGTGTGGCGATGGCTGCTGGGGAAACGGGTGTGTCGATGGCTTCGATCGCGTCGTCGAGTTGTTCGCGTCGAGAGACCCCGAGGACCGGGACGATGGGTGTAGGGCGGTGGGCGAGCCAGGCGAGGACGGCCTGTCCGCGATCGAGATCGAGGTCGTTCGCCACCGAGGTCAAGGTTTCGAGCGCTTGGTCTGACTCGGGCCGCTGGTAGGCGGGCGGGAATGGCCGCTCGGGGCGCGTGTAGGCGCCCTCGAGCAGCGTCGAGTAGGCCACCATCGTGACGTGGTGGTCCCGACAGGCCGCCTGGACGGCGTCGTCGAGGAGCACCTGTCGTCCGAAGTCGCTACCTGAGGCCGGAGGCAGGAAGGTGAACCGGTTCTGCAGGGCGACGTATCGCGCTCCGCCTTCGCTCGTCCTCATGGCTTCGCCGAGCCGACCGGCGGTCAAGTTGCTGGCAGCGACTGTGCGGGCCCAGCCGCGATCGACCACCTCCTGGAAGACGCCGATGGTCTCCGCCAGCGGGGTCTGCCTGTCGTCGATGTGGGCGTAGAGCACATCGACATGAGTCGTGCGGAGCCGGCGCAGACTGTCGGTCACCTGGTCGAGGACGGCCCGCCTGCTCAGGCCGAGGGCGTTGTCGGTCCCGGCGCCGACCTTGGCAGGACGAGCACCGACCTTGGTGGCCAGGATGAGCCGGTCGCGGCCGGACGGGCCCCGTGCGGCGATCCACTCGCCCAGGCACGTCTCTGACTCATCACCCAGGCCACCGGATTCCCAGAAGGCGTAGTTGTTGGCGGTGTCGATGAAGCAGGCGCCGACCTGGAGCGCGTAGTCCAACAAGTCGTGAGCCCTCGGCCGGGGAATCCGGGTGCCCCAGAACATCGTCCCGATCGCGAGGGGAGGCACCGAGACCTGGGAGTCACCTAGCTGCAGCATCTGCACGTCTTCGATCCTCGGACCTGGACCATGGTCCATGTCAACCAGTTATGTCGAGCGGACCGGGCACAAGCCCGACCCACAGTGCGGCAGCGAAATCCGGTTGAGGTGAGCACCGCGCTCCGGTTGGCTCTCGGTCGTGAACGCCACGTCCCGGTTGGAGCTCCTCGCCATCGTGCATGCGCGGCCCCTGGAACGGTTCGAGCGGGCCAACCGCGCCTTCTTCGCCGCGCGAGTCGGTGACCGCGGTGACGACTACTTCGAGCATTTCGATGAGCGCCTGGCCAGCCGGGTGCTTGAGAACCAGGAGGGCACCTCCTTGTACTTCGTCATCGTCGACCTCGAGGGCGAAGTCCTGGGTCGCATCAACATCAGCGACATCCAGCGCCCGGACCTGACCGAGCTCGGCTTCCGAGTCGCCGAGCATGCGCAAGGTCGAGGCCTCGCGACTGCGGGTGTCATCAGCGCTCTTGAGATCGCGGCTGCGCGAGGGGTGAGGACGGTGAGGGCACGTGCGTCCATCGCCAACTCAGCGTCCAATCGAGTGCTGGAACGCTGTGGCTTCACCCGAACCGGACCGGCGGAGCCGCCCACCGGTTCGTCGCACGTCTTCATCGGCTACACCAAGCACCTCGAGGGGAGTTCGAGCTAGATGCCGTTCCGGTTGCGGGCGCACGTGTCAGTCGCCCTCCAGACAGAACTCGTTGCCCTCAGGGTCGGCGAGCACCACCCAACCGCCACCCTCTGTCTGCCGACAGTCGTCGACCACTGAAGCTCCCAGGGTGAGTAGCCGATGGAGTTCGGCAGCTTGTGAGCAGTCCGCGGGAACGATGTCGACGTGCACCCGGTTCCTTCCACGCTTCGCCTCGGCGACGGGGACGAAGACGAGACGCGGGTCCTCCTGATCGGGGCCTGATCCCACGAGCCAGAAGGGGTTCCCGGGTCGCGACCCATCGACAACTGGTTGGCCGGTCACGTCGGACCAGAATCGCGCTTGCCCTTGGGGGTCGACACAGCCAATGGTGACGTTGAGAATCGACGAGGTCATGAGGCCACAGTTCGCTTCCGGCGGCCGTGGTACAACCGCTTTTCGGGCGCCCAGCTCGCGGGTTGTCTGCCTTCAGTCGCCCGTGACTCCGTCGATGCACTCGCGGATCAGGTCGGCGTGGCCGTTGTGACGGGCATACTCCTCGATCATGTGGAGGTAGATCCACCTCAGGTCGCGGTCAGGGCCGCCCCAAGGGAAGGCCACAACGTCGTCGAGCGACATGCCGGCTACCGCGCCCCGTGCCGCGACGACTTCGCGCCGATATGTGTCCAGCTCGGATTCGGCGTCGGCGTACTCGATGTCGTCGAAGTCGGCTTGCGGGTTGGCCTGCGTGTAGTACAGGTCGGGCACATCCTCGCGGGCGGCGCATTGACGAAGCCACCCGCGTTCCACGTCGGCCAGATGTCTGACAAGCCCCAAGAGCGAGAGGTTGGACGGCGGTACCGCACGCTGCCTCAGCTGGTGAGCCGTCAAGCCGGCGCACTTGGTGAGCAGGGTGTCTCGCTGGTAATCGAGCCATTGGTCCAGTGCTCGGCGCTCGCCGGCGACCTTGTCAGGATCTGCACGCTCCACCGCCGGAACGGTCCACTCGTCAGCCACGCCGCGCCACCTTACGCGCCGAGGACGGCAGCCAGACTGAACCCATCCGATCTCGTCACGCCCGATTCCCGGCCG
>DATDNR010000122.1:0-11571 GCA_036518175.1 Marmoricola sp. | reverse complement strand
GAAGCTCCCCGACCTCGACCTCGCGGCGGCTCCGCCGGCCGGATCACGGCAGCGGCTGCTCGACCTCGGCCCCGAGGGATTCGCCCGGGCGCTGCGCGAGCAGCGGCAGGTCGGCGTCACCGACACGACCTTCCGCGACGCCCACCAGTCGCTGCTGGCCACCCGGGTGCGCACGCACGACCTGCTCGCGGTGGCCGGTCACGTGGCCCGGATGACGCCGCAGCTGCTGAGCGTTGAGTGCTGGGGCGGCGCGACGTACGACGTGGCGCTGCGCTTCCTCGCCGAGGACCCCTGGGAGCGGCTGGCCGCACTGCGCGAGGCGGTGCCGAACATCTGCCTGCAGATGCTGCTGCGCGGCCGCAACACCGTCGGCTACACGCCCTACCCCACCGAGGTCACCAACGCCTTCGTCGCGGAGGCGGCGACGACCGGCATCGACGTCTTCCGGATCTTCGACGCGCTCAACGACGTCGGGCAGATGGCTCCCGCGATCGCCGCGGTGCGGGAGACCGGCACGGCGGTCGCCGAGGTCGCGCTGTGCTACACCGGCGACCTCTCCAGCCCCGACGAACGGCTCTACACCCTCGACTACTACCTGCGGCTGGCCGAACGGATCGTCGAGGCGGGGGCGCACGTGCTGGCGATCAAGGACATGGCCGGGCTGCTGCGCGCGCCCGCGGCCCGCACCCTGGTCACCGCGCTGCGCGAGCGCTTCGACCTGCCGGTGCACCTGCACACCCACGACACCCCCGGCGGCCAGCTCGCCACGCTGCTCGCGGCGATCGACGTCGGCGTGGATGCCGTCGACGCGGCCTGTGCCGCGATGGCGGGCACCACCAGCCAGCCGCCGCTGTCGGCGCTGGTGGCCACCACCGACCACTCCGCCCGCGAGACCGGCCTCGACCTCGCCGCCGTCAATGCCCTGGAGCCCTACTGGGAGGCCACCCGACGGCTGTACGCGCCGTTCGAGGCCGGCCTGCCTGCCCCCACCGGACGCGTCTACCGCCACGAGATCCCCGGCGGGCAGCTGTCCAACCTGCGCCAGCAGGCGATCGCGCTCGGCCTGGGCGAGAAGTTCGAGCAGATCGAGGACATGTACGCCGCCGCCGACGACATCCTCGGCAACCTGGTCAAGGTCACCCCGTCGTCGAAGGTCGTCGGTGACCTGGCGCTGCACCTGGTCGCCGTCGGGGCCGACCCCGCGGACTTCGCCGAGAACCCCGGCCGGTACGACGTGCCCGGCTCGGTCATCGGCTTCCTCAACGGCGAGCTCGGTGACCCGCCGGGCGGCTGGCCCGAGCCCTTCCGCAGCCGGGCGCTGGAGGGCCGCAGCTGGCAGCCACCGGCAGCGGAGCTGACCGAGCAGCAGCGCAAGGCGCTCGCCGCCGATCCGCGCGGCACGCTGAACGAGTTGCTCTTCGCAGGTCCCACCCGGGCCTTCCGCGAGGCCCGGGAGACCTACGGCGACCTCTCCGTGCTGCCGACGACCAACTACCTCTACGGCCTGCGCAGCGGCGAGGAGCACGAGGTCGACATCGAGGAGGGCAAGACCCTGCTGCTCGGCCTGCAGGCGGTCTCCGCCCCCGACGAGCGTGGCATCCGCACCGTGCTGTGCACGATCAACGGCCAGCTGCGTCCGATCGACGTGCGCGACCGGTCGGTGGCGGCCGAGGCGCCCTCGCGGGAGAAGGCCGACCCCGCCGACGACCGCCAGGTCGCCGCGCCGTTCGACGGGTCGGTCACCGTGCAGGTCGACCAGGGCGACACCGTCGCGGCCGGTGAGGTGGTCGCGACCATCGAGGCGATGAAGATGGAGGCCGCCATCACGGCCCCGCGCGCCGGTGTCGTGCGGCGGGTCGCCATCGCGACGACGCAGCCCGTCGAGGGAGGAGACCTGCTGCTCGTCCTCGACGAGGCGTAGCCGGAGCGGTCAGGAGAAGTCGAACCAGGTCGAGCGCAGGCCGTACAGCGCCTCGAAACCCGCCCCGGACACCGGCTGCCGGCCGGTGCTGCCGACCAGCACCACCGAGGTCACCCGGCCGCCGTAGGCGCCGTTGCCGTCGCGCGCGGTGACCAGGATCCGGCGCAGCCGGCCGATGGCCGGGTAGCGCTGCTCGGCCACCCGTGCGTCGAGCCTGGTCGACCAGCTGTGCACCGGGTTGCCGGCCCAGCCGTCGTAGGGGTCCGCCTGCGCGGGCAGGTAGGGCAGGCCGCCGTCGGTGGTCCAGCCACCGCTGCTGGAGCCGAACTGCGTGAAGGCCGGGCGGCCGTCGTAGATCAGGTACTGCCCGCGGGTGGCCCGCACCGCCGCGTCGGTGCTCGGGTACTCCGCCGCCACGCCGCCGTAGACCTGGCAGGCCCAGCTGTCACAGATCTGGTAGGCGCGGTGGGCGTTGTCGCGGCTCTCCCGGATGGCGTAGGTGCGGGCCGCCACCGCCTGCGCCTGCAGTGCCGCCGGCCGCCACGACGCGGGCATCTCGGCCGAGACCACCCCGCGCAGGTACTGCTCCAGCGGCAGCACGTCGACGGTGTCGCGGTCGGAGGAGCCCGGGCTCGGTGAGACGCCCCGCAGCCGACCGCGGTAGGTCACGGTCGTGCCGCCCGGGAGCACCAGGCCGAGCGTGCCGTCGGCGGCCCGCAGCTCCCCGTCCCCGACGAGGTGGGCCAGGCCGCCGGGCCGGTAGCGGTGCCAGTGCCCGGTCTGGTAGCCGATCACCGTGCGACCGCGGCGGTCGACGTTCAGGCGCCAGTGGCGTACGCCGCTGATCTGCGGCAGGGCGTAGCTGCGCCCGGTGCCGCGATCGGTGACGCTCAGGCCCGGCTCGGCGACCACCTCGGTGTCGCGGGTGGTGTCGGCGGTGATCAGCACCCGGATCTGCTGCCTGCGGGTGGCCATCCGGGTGCCGGGGTAGTAGAACGCGAGGATCTGGGCGGCGCTCAGGCCCTTGACCGCTGCTCCCTGCGCGCCGTACTGCGACATGCCGTGGCCGTGGCCGTAGCCGTGGCCGACCGCGGTGAAGGTCCCTCCAGCCGGCACCCGGTAGCTCTCCCCGCTCGCCGCCTGCGCGGGAGCGGCCGCCACGCCGAGCAGGGTCGCGGCGGCCACGGCCGCGGTCGCCGCGGTGCAGAGCGCCTTCGCAGACATGGCCATCCCTGGGTCGGAAGTGACAGGTGTGGCCAGACCATAGCGGCGAGAAATACCTCAGCGCATCAATTTCCGGGCATTTCGAGAATGTGTGAAGAATGCCCTCGAAATAATTACGTCGATGTCATTTCACGCATTATCGGGGATGGTGCAGCCGGCGGGCCGCCTCGGCGACCGAGCCGCTCATCGAGGGGTAGACGGTGAAGGCGTGCGCCAGCTGGTCGGCGGTCAGCGACTCGTCGACCGCGAGCGAGACCGGGTGGATCAGCTCGCTGGCCCGGGGGCCCACCACCACCCCGCCCACGACGATGCCGGTGCTGGGCCGGCAGAAGAGCTTGACGAACCCGTCGCGGACGCCCTGCATCTTGGCCCGGGGGTTGCCGGCGAGCCCGAGGTGGATGACCTCGGCCTCGATCTCGCCGGCATCGACCGCGCGCTGCTGCCAGCCGACCGTGGCGATCTCCGGGGCGGTGAAGACGTTCGAGGCCACCTTCTTCAGGTCCAGGGGGGTGACCGCGTCACCGAGCACGTGGGCCATCGCGATCCGGCCCTGCATGGCCGCCACGGAGGCGAGCATCAGCACGCCGGTGCAGTCGCCGGCGGCGTAGACGTCGGGGGCCGAGGTGCGCGAGACCCGGTCGACCTGCACGAAGCCCCCCTCGTCCAGCTTCACACCGGCCTCCTCGAGCCCGAGGCCCCCGGTGTTGGCGACCGAGCCCACCGCGAGCAGGCAGTGGGAGCCCTCGACCGTGCGCCCGTCGGTCAGGGTCACCGTCACAGCGTCGCCCTCCCGGGTGACCGACGCCATCCGGGAGCGGGACAGCACGGTCATGCCGCGCCGGATGAGCACGTCCTCCAGCACCGTGGCGGCGTCGGCGTCCTCCCCCGGCAGCACCCGGTCGCGGGAGGAGACCAGCACGACGTCGACCCCGAGCGCGGTGTAGGCGCTGGCGAACTCCGCACCGGTCACCCCGGAGCCGACCACGATCAGCCGCTCGGGGATCTCGGTCAGGTCATAGACCTGCTCCCAGGTGAGGATGCGCTCGCCGTCGGGCTGCGCGGTCGGCAGCGTGCGTGGTGCCGCTCCGGTGGCCACGAGCACGGCGTCGGCGTCGTACGCCTCCTCGCCGTCGGTGGTGCTGGCCAGCACCTGCCGTGGGCCGTCGAGCCGGCCGCGGCCGGTGACGACCCGGACCCCCTCGCGCTCGAGCCGACGGGCGATGTCGTCGGACTGGGCCCGGGCCAGCGCCTTGACCCGCCGGTTGATCCGGGCCAGGTCGATGCCCACGCGCGCATCGCCCGCGGCGTCGCCGATCTGGACGCCGAGCTCGTGGGCGCCCTCGACCTCGGTCATCAGCTCGGCGGTCGCGATGAGCGTCTTGCTGGGCACGCAGTCGGTGAGCACGGCGGAGCCGCCGAGGCCGTCGCAGTCGACCACCGTCACCTCGGCGCCGAGCTGGGCCGCCACCAGCGCCGACTCGTAGCCCCCTGGTCCGCCACCGATGATCACCACGCGTCTCACGCGGGCCATTGTGTCCTACCCTGTCGTGCGTGACGCTCTACGCCGCCTACGGGGTCAACCTCGACCCGCAGAGGATGAGCGAGCGGTGTCCCCACTCGATCCTGCGCGGCACCGGCTGGCTCCAGGGCTGGCGGATCACCTTCGGGGGCGAGGAGCACGGCTGGGACGGCGCGCTCGCCACCATCGTGCAGGACCCCTTCGAGCAGGTCTTCGTCGCCGTCTACGACGTCACCGAGGACGACGAGGCGACGCTCGACGGCTGGGAGTCCGCCGACACCGGGCTCTACCGCAAGATCAAGGTCCGGGCCTCGACGCTGGAGGAGGAGCTGGTCGCCTGGGTCTACGTGCTCGACGCGTTCGAGGGCGGGCTGCCCTCGGCGAGTCATCTCGGCGCCCTCGCCGACGCTGCCGAGGCGGCCGGCGCCCCGGCCGACTACGTCGCCGAGCTGCGCGCCCGGCCCTGCCGGTCGGTCTTCGGCGGTTAGTGTCTGCGGGTGACCACGCCCACCGAAGAGGCCGCCGAGGCCGCGGCCGCGCTCGCTGCGAAGACCGGTGTCGATCACCACGACATCGCGCTGGTCCTCGGCTCCGGGTGGCTCCCTGCCGTCGATGCGCTCGGCGAGACCGCCGCCGAGGTCAGCATGAGCGACCTGCCCCACTTCGCGCCGCCGGCCGTTGCCGGCCATGCCGGCAAGATCCGCTCCGTGCGCGCCGGAGACCGCAGCCTGCTGGTCTTCCTGGGCCGCACGCACCTCTACGAGGGCCATGGCGTCCGGCCCGTCGTGCACGGCGTCCGCACCGCCGCCGCGGCGGGCTGCCGAGCGGTGGTGCTGACCAACGGCTGTGGCGGCCTGCGCGAGACCTGGCGACCGGGCACGCCGGTGCTGATCCGCGACCACATCAACCTGACCGCGACCTCGCCGATCGAGGGTGCCCACTTCGTCGACCTCACCGACCTCTACAGCCCGCGGCTGCGCGCACTGTGCCGGTCGGTCGACCCGGACTTCGACGAGGGCGTCTACGTGCAGTTCCCGGGCCCGCACTACGAGACACCGGCCGAGATCGGGATGGTGCGCGTCATCGGTGGAGACCTGGTCGGCATGTCGACGACGCTCGAGGCGATCGCGGCGCGGGAGGCCGGCCTGGAGGTGCTCGGCATCTCCCTGGTCACCAACCTCGCCGCCGGCATCACCGGCGAGCCGCTGGACCACGCCGAGGTGCTCGAGGCGGGGCGCGCGGCGGCCAGCCGGATGGGCGAGCTGCTCGGCGCCGTCGTGCCGAGGATCTGACGTGCGCGTGCTGGTCACCGGCGCGGCGGGCTCGATCGGCCGGGTCGTCTGCCCGGGCCTGGTGGGCCTGGGACACGAGGTCGTCGGTGTGGACGTGGTCGGGCCTCCGTGGCACGTCACCGACTGCACCGACCCCGCCGCCGTCGACGAGCTCGTCGGCCAGGTCCGCCCCGGCGCGATCGTGCACCTCGCCGGCATCCCGACGGAGTCGAGCCTCCCCGAGGCGCTGGTCTCGCACGTGCACTCCACCGCCGCCCTGCTCGAGGCGATGGTGCGGTACGACGTACCGCGCATCGTCTTCGCCAGCAGCAACCACGCGGTCGGGCGCACTCCCCGGACGCCCCTGCTCACCACCGACGTCCGGGCCCGCCCGGACACGTTCTACGGCACCGCGAAGGTCGCCGCGGAGGCGCTGCTCAGCCTCTACGCGGACCGCCACGGCATCGACGCCGTGGCCTGCCGGATCGGCTCCTTCCTCGAGCGACCGACCAGCCGGCGGGCGCTGTCCACCTGGCTCTCGCCGGGCGACTGCGTCCGGATGGTCGCCGCGGCGCTCACCTGCCCCTCGCCCGGCTTCGCCGCGATCTACGGCATCTCCGCCAACACCCGCGGCTGGTGGGACCTCGACCCCGGTCGGGCGCTGGGCTACGAGCCACAGGACGACGCCGAGGTCCATGCCGCAGAGGTGGAGCAGGCACCCGCCGACGCCGGCGACGAGGCCGAGGCCGCCCACGTCGGCGGTCCCTACGCGACCGAACGCTTCGAGCGGCCGGCGTTCTGATCCGACGCGGCGTTGACAGTCTCCGACCGGGGCACGTTGCATGGGCCACGACCGATCTCGGGAGGATCCATGGCAGAGACCGACGCAGGCACGATGCACGACGTCAGCGAGGAGGAGGTCGCCCGGATCGAGCAGGAACGCCGCGAGCGGCTCGACCCCGACAACCGCCCCGACAACGCCGAGGTGGACAACACCGGCCGGGACTTCGACGAGGTGCACGGCCGGTTCGCCGACAGCGAGCCGCCGGAGGACGGCGAGCTGGAGTTCGACCCGTCCGCGGAATGACCGCACACCGGCGGGGCGGGCGATGCCCGTAGCCTGACGCCCATGGCCGACGCGCTCGTCTCCTGCACCGTCACCGACGGCATCGCCCGGGTCCGGTTGACCCGGCCGGACAAGCTCAACGCGCTGACCCTGCAGACCCTCGACGAGCTGGCCGCCGCCGCCCGCTCGCTGCGCCGCGACCGCTCCCTGCGCGCGGTCGTGCTCAGCGGTGAGGGCCGCTCCTTCTGCGCCGGCCTCGACTTCGCCTCGGTGCTTGGCCGGCCCGCCGGGTTGGCGGCCGGGTTCGTGCCGCGGCCCTGGCGGGGCACGAACACCTTCCAGGAGGCCTGCTGGGCATGGCGACGGCTGCCTGTGCCGGTCATCGCCGCGGTGCACGGCCACTGCTACGGCGGCGGCCTGCAGATCGCGCTGGCCGCCGACTTCCGCCTCGCCACCCCCGACTCGGAGTGGTCGGTGCTGGAGGGCAGGTGGGGACTGGTGCCGGACATGACCGGGATCCGCACGCTGCGCGAGCTCGTCGGCATCGACACGGCGAAGCGGCTCACCATGACCGCGCAGATGCTCTCCGGCAAGGAGGCGCACGAGATCGGGCTGGTCACCGAGCTCGCCGCCGACCCCGAGGACGCCGCCCTGGCCCTGGCCCGCGAGCTGGCCACCCGGTCCCCCGACGCCGTGGCCGCCGCGAAGCGGCTCTTCGACCGGTCCTGGACCTCCTCGCCGCGGGCGGTGTTCCGGCGCGAGCGGCTCGAGCAGCTCTACCTGCTCCTGGCGGCCAACACCAGGGCGGCCCGGGAGGCAGCGTTCGGGAGGGGCGCACCGGCGTACGGACCCCGCGGTCGCCGGTGACCGGGGAGCACCGTGTAGAAAGGTGAGCATGGCTACCACCGCTTTGAAGGGCACCCCGATCAGGACCGTCGGCGAGCTGCCCGAGGTCGGCTCCCCCGCCCCCGGCTTCACCGTGACCGGACCGGACCTCGGCGACATCTCCTCGGCCGACCTGCCGGGTCGTCTCGTGCTCAACATCTTCCCCAGCGTCGACACCGGTGTCTGCGCCGCGAGCGTGCGCCGGTTCAACGAGCTCGCGGCCGGGCTCGACGACACCACCGTGCTCTGCGTCTCCCACGACCTGCCGTTCGCGCAGAAGCGGTTCTGCGGCGCCGAGGGACTCGACAACGTCCAGGTCGGCTCGACCTTCCGCAGCGACTTCGGCGACCGGCTCGGGGTCACCCAGGTCGACGGCCCGATGAAGGGCCTCCTCGCCCGCGCCGTGGTCGTGATCGACGCCGACGGCACGGTCAGCCACACCGAGCTGGTCCCGGACATCAGCCAGGAGCCGGACTACGACGCCGCGGTCGCCGCGCTGTCCTGACAACCTCCGGAGCCGAGCCGCTCGCGCAGCCCACGCTCCGCACCGCGCATCATCCAGCGGTGGTTGGCGCGCAGCAACGGCCGCCCGACCCAGGAACCGACCGCCAGCTGCCAGGCCTCGACCTGCACCTGCTGCTGCAGACGCAGCAGCGTGCCGGCGGGGCCTGCCGGCTGCAAGGACCAGCGCACCCAGCCCGACAGCGGCCCGTCGATGTCCACCTCGAGGCGGTCGGGCTCGCGGCTGACGGCGTGCACCAGCAGCTCGAGGTCGTAGGGCAGCACCGACCGGCAGACCAGCACCGCGTCGTCCGGTCCGAGCCGGCCGACCGCGCGCACCTGCGGCCACCAGTCGACGTAGCCGAAGACGTCGACGAGCAGGTCGTGCACGCGCTCCCGCGGTGCCGGGACGGTCATCTGATGCCGGAAGTGATAGCTGGTCGGTCGCACCGCTCGATCCAAGCACGCGTGGATCCCCTAGATTTCTGGGCATGACCGACACGGCAGAGCTGATCAGGCGGGCCCGCGCGTGGGCGGCGGAGGACCCCGACCCGGTGACGCGGACCGAGCTCGAGCAGCTGGTCGGCAAGGCGGAGGAGCGTGACCCCGACGGCCGGCAGGAGCTCGCCGACTGCTTCCGGGGCGCCCTGGAGTTCGGCACCGCCGGGCTGCGCGGCAGGCTCGGCCCGGGGCCGAACCGGATGAACCGCGTGGTGGTCCTCCGGGCTGCGGCCGGGCTGGCGACGTACCTGAAGCAGCACGGGGCCGGCGGGCGCGACGCGGTGGTGATCGGCTACGACGCCCGCCACAACTCCGACGTGTTCGCCCGCGACACCGCGGAGGTGATGACGGGCGCCGGGCTGCAGGCGCTGGTGCTCCCCCGGCCGCTGCCGACACCGGTGCTGGCCTTCGCGATCCGCGCACTCGGCTGTGTCGCCGGCGTGATGGTGACGGCGAGCCACAACCCGCCGCAGGACAACGGCTACAAGGTCTACCTCGGTGACGGCAGCCAGATCGTGCCCCCGGCCGACACCGAGATATCCGCGGCCATCGACGCGGTGGGCGCCCTCGAGGACATCCCGCGCGGCGACGGCGGGCACGTGCTCGGTGACGACATCCTCGACCGGTACGTCGACACCGTCGCCGGGCTCGTCGGCGACGGTCCCCGCGACCTCGGCATCGTCTACACGCCGCTGCACGGCGTCGGCGGCGGCACTCTGGGTGCCGTGCTGCAGCGGGCCGGCTTCCCCGAGCCGCACGTCGCGCCGGCCCAGGCCGAGCCCGACCCGGACTTCCCCACCGTCGCCTTCCCCAACCCCGAGGAGCCCGGCGCCATGGACCAGGCCATGGCCCTGGCCGCCGAGGTCGGCGCGGACATCGTGGTGGCCAACGACCCGGACGCCGACCGCTGCGCCGTCGCCGTGCCCGGTCCCCATGGCTGGCAGATGCTCCGCGGTGACGAGGTCGGCGCGCTGCTCGCCCAGCACCTGCTGGCGAAGGGCAAGCGCGGTGTCTACGCCACCTCGATCGTCTCCTCCAGCCTGCTCGGCAAGATGGCCCGGGCCGCGGGCCAGCCGCACCAGGAGACCCTGACCGGCTTCAAGTGGATCGGCCGGATCGACGGGCTCGCCTACGGCTACGAGGAGGCGCTCGGCTACTGCGTCGACCCCGAGCACGTCAAGGACAAGGACGGTGTCTCCGCCGCCCTCGCGGTGTGCGAGCTCGCAGCGCAGGCGAAGGCCCAGGGCCGGGGGCTGTGCGACCTCCTCGACGACATCGCCCGACACCACGGGCTGCACGCCACCGACCAGCTGTCGGTGCGGTTCGCCGACGTCTCCGAGATCCCGGCGACCATGGAACGGCTGCGCACCAACCCGCCGACGACGCTCGGTGGCCTGGCGGTGCGGCAGGTCGACGACCTCTCGGCGGGCTCGGAGACGCTGCCTCCGACCGACGGCCTTCGCTACCGGCTGGCCGACGACGCACGTGTGGTGGTGAGACCGTCCGGCACGGAGCCCAAGGTGAAGTGCTACCTCGAGGTGGTCGTGCTGGTGGAGCGGGCCGAGCCCGACGGCGACGCCGTCGACGCCGTCGACGCCGCCCGCATCGTGGCGGCCGGCCGGCTCGACGCGATCCGGGGCGACGTCAGGCGCGCCGCCGGACTGTCCTGACCGGGCGCAGTCAGGCGCCACTCAGAAGGCGAAGGACACCGCGAAGGCCAGCACCAGCACCAGCAGACCGACCAGCTCCGGCACCGCCCAGCGGCGCGAGATGGTGCCGCGCTCGGCGTCGGGCGCGGCCATCGCGTGCGCCCGCTGCGCCCGCTCACGGATGGCCGACTCGATGAGGTCGGGCAGCGGCTGGTCGACGGCCCGCGTGCTCTCGCGCGGCTCGGCGACCAGCGTCCGGCGCTGCTTGCGGGCGGCCCGCATCATGCTCCGGGCGGAGTGGCCGACCGCCACGCCGACGTACGCCTTCTCGCCGACGTAGACCCGGGTCACCGTGCGCACCAGGACGTCGCCCACCCGCAGCCACGGGATCAGCACGGTCGAGAACGCGTTGCGCAGCTCGAGCCGGTCGCGGGCGAGCACCACCCGTGGCCGCAGCAGGTAGCACCACAGCACGAGCCCGCAGATGAGCGCGACCAGCACGATCCGCAGCCCACTCGCGGAACGGTCCTCGACGAGGGTGACGGCCACGACCGCCGCCACGATCGCGAGGCCCAGCCAGCCCGTCACCACCCCGGTGGTCGGGCCGAAGCTGCGACGGCTGCCGGGGGCCTCGGACGCGCTCACCGGGCCACCCTAACCAGCGGTGGATCCCCCGTAGACTGCGCGGGTGACGATCATCAGCCCTCCGGCGAGCTCGCTGGCCGACGCCACCTCCTCCGATGCGGCGTTGCGTCGGTTCCTGCACGGGCTGCCGGGGGTCGACCAGGTCGGCGCCGAGCAGCGTGCGGCGGGTCTGTCGACCCGGTCGATCAAGACCACCGCGAAGGAGTTCGCGCTGGACCTGGCGATCCGGATGGTGGACCTGACCACGCTCGAGGGGCAGGACACGCCGGGGAAGGTGCGTGCGCTGTCGGCCAAGGCGATGCGGCCCGACCCGGCCGACCCCGGCTGCCCGCGGGTCGCCGCGGTGTGTGTCTATCCCGACCTGGTGCCGGTGGCGAGGCAGGCGCTGG
>DATDNR010000121.1:0-13275 GCA_036518175.1 Marmoricola sp. | reverse complement strand
TCCGGCTCCTGGAGTCGGGGCAGTCGCTGGGCTACACCCCGGCGACCGGCATCCTCGAGCTGCGCGAGGCGATCGCCGCCCACCACAAGCGGGCGCACGGCATCGAGGTCGACCCCGACGAGGTGATCGTCACGACCGGGTCGAGCGGCGGCTTCCTGCTGGCGTTCCTCGCGGCCTTCGAGCCCGGCGACCGGGTGGCCATCGCCCGACCCGGCTACCCCTGCTACCGCAACGTCCTGGCGGCACTGGGCTGCGAGGTCGTCGAGCTGCCGACCGGCCCCGAGTCCCGCTTCCAGCCGACCGTCGAGCTGCTCGAGGAGCTCGACCGGCCGGTGCGGGGGCTGGTCGTCGCCAGCCCGGCGAACCCGACCGGCACGATGCTGTTCCCGTCCGAGCTGGCCGCGCTGGCGACCTGGTGCGAGGAGCACGGCGTGCGGCTGATCAGCGACGAGATCTACCACGGGATCGAGTACGCCTCCCCGCCGCAGCACGCCTCCGCGTGGGAGACCTCGCGCGAGGCGGTGGTCTTCAACTCGTTCTCGAAGTACTTCTCCATGACCGGCTGGCGGATCGGCTGGATGCTGGTGCCCGAGGACCTGCGCCGCGCCGTCGACGTCCTCGCCGGCAACTTCACGATCTGCCCGCCGGTGCTCGCCCAGCACGCGGCGATGGCGGCCTTCACGCCGGCGTCGTACGACGAGCTCGACGGTCATGTCGCCCGCTACGCGCGCAACCGCGGCCTGCTCCTGGACGGCCTGCGGTCGCTCGGCATCGACAAGGTGGCACCGGCCGACGGCGCCTTCTACGTCTATGCGGACATCGGTCACCTCACCGACGACTCCTACCTGTGGTGCCAGCGGCTGCTGGAGGACACCGGCGTGGCCACCGCGCCGGGCATCGACTTCGACACCCGCCGCGGCAACGCGTTCGTGCGGATGTCCTTCGCCGGCAGCGACACCGAGATCGTCGAGGCGCTGCAACGCCTCGGCCCCTGGCTGGACACGAAGCGGTAACGATCGCCGCAGGTGGCGCAGGCGGGGCCGGCGGACACGGGATACTTCGCGGGCCGACCGATCGGCGGTGACTTCTCAGCTCGGAAACCGGGGGACCCATGCACATCCGCCCTGCTCTCGTCTCTGCTGCGGCCGCGGCCGCCCTGGCGCTCGTGCCACTGGGCGCAGCGAGCGCGCAGACCTACCAGCACAGCGACCCGGCCAAGGACGTGGCCTCGCAGTCGGTGGACAGCACCACCAACGCCTCGACGCCGGCGCCCACGACCAAGGACCCCGACATCGTGCGGATGACCGTGCGCCACACCGGTCAGCGGGTGAACACCAGGCTCCGGCTCCGCGACCTCGCCCGCACCGGCGACCTGGCCATGGTCGGGCTGAAGGTGCGGACCAACGAGCACGTGCACCGCGAGCTCGACGTCTTCTCCGCCCCGGGCCAGTGGGGCGGCCGCACGATGTTCTCCTCGCCGAGGAAGAGCGTGACGTGCAAGGGCGTGCGGCACCACCTCGACTACGCCACCAACGTGATCACCCTGTCGATCCCCAGCTCCTGCCTGAGCAACCCGCGCTGGGTCCAGGTCGGCGTCGGCGCGGTGAGGCTGAGCGGCAAGACCGCCTACGGCGATGACGCGCAGAGCAGCACGATGGCCAACAACCTGCACTGGAGCCCGCGCATCCACCGCGGCTGACGAACACCTGTCGAGGAGGGTCGACCCGGTGACGGGCCGGCCCTCCTCCCGTCTCAGCCCGCGTCGCGGCGGCGGAAGGCGAGCTGCCCGGCGGCACTGACGACGGCAGCCACGAGCAGCAGCGCGACGAACGGCCACCAGCGGAAGTCCTCCGCCGGCACCATCGCCAGGTGGTGGAACGGCGAGAGCTCCTGCACCCACGCCGGGAAGCGCAGCACCTGGGCGAAGAGCATCACCACGGCGCAGAAGGCCAACGCCAGCCAGGCCAGCGTGCCCAGCCGGGGACCGATGCCGTAGAGCAGCCGGGCCACGGCCGCGAGGACGAGCACCGGGGCGACGTACGTCAGCGCCGCGAGCAGCCACGGCCCGATGCGTCCGGCATCTCCGGTGACCATCGCGTAGCCCAGACCCATGCCCAGACCCGCGGCTCCCAGCGCCAGCACCGTCCCGGTGACCGTGACCGCCACCTGGGCGAGCAGCCAGCGGGTCCGGCTCAGCCCGGTGGCCAGCAGCGCCTCGAGGTGGCCGTCGAGCTCCTCCGACCGTGCCCGGAGCGCGGAGGAGATGGCGAAGCCGACGCCGAGGATCGCCAGCAGGTAGAACGCCGTGGCGTAGAAGGCGTCGACGATGTCACCGCCGCTCTGCAGGAACATCTCCCTGGTCGCCCGGGAGTCGCCGATCAGCGACCGGACGTCCTTGCCGATCGAGCCGTAGGCCAGGCCCGTGAGGAAGAGGCCGGCACTCCAGGCGATGACCGCGCCTCGCTGCAGCCGCCAGGCCAGCCCGAGCGGGCCGCGTAGGGTGCCGCGGGCCGGGCCCGGGCGCGTCGCGAGCACCCCGGAGCCGATGTCGCGGCGCGCGAAGACGGCGTACGCCGCGGCCACCGCGACCGCGGCGCCGGCGAGGAGCAGCAGGGCCGGCCACCAGCGCAGGCCGGAGAAGGGGTGCATCGCCTGGTACCAGCCGATCGGCGAGACCCACGAGAGAGCTGGCCGGCCGACGTCACCGACGGCCCGCAGGACGTAGGCGAGCCCGATCACGGCTCCGGCAAGTCCGTAGGCCGACCGGCTGGTGGCGGTCAGCTGCATGGCGACCAGCGCGGTGGCGGCGAAGAACCAGCCGGCGAGGGTGAGCCCGGCACCGAGGGCGAGCGAGTCGGGCACGGCGAGGGGGTAGGCGATCAGCCCGGCGGCCACCCCGATGCCGAGGACCAGGTCGGCGATCATGGTGACCAGGAGTGCCGAGGTCATCGGTGCGTAGCGACCCACCGCCGTCGAGCGGACCAGCTCGTCGCGGCCCTTCTCCTCGTCGGCGCGGGTGTGCCGGCCCAGCAGGAACATGCTCATCAACCCGGCCAGGATGCAGCCGAAGGCGGAGGCCTGCCAGGTGACCTGCCCGCCGAGGGTGTTCAGCGCCCGCGCAGGACCGGCCATCGCGACGAACGCGGTGTTGTGCGACATCAGCGCCGCTGCCCGGTCGAACTCGGCCTGGTTCCGGTACAGGCCCGCGACGCTGACGGCCTGGGAGACGTAGAGGGCGGTGGCCCCGACCGTCCACGCGAGCACGATCCAGACGTCTCGGCGCAGCTGGTGGCGCAGCAGCAGGCCGGTGCCGGTCAGGGAGCCGGGCACCCTCATGCCGGTGCCTCCACGACCGGGACGAGGTCGCCGTAGTGCCGCAGGAACAGCTCTTCCAGGGTCGGTGGGGTGCAGGTGAGCGTGCGGATGCCGCAGCCGCTCAGCACCGCGACGGCCCCGTCGAGCTGCTCGGTGTCGACCTGGAAGCGTGCCCGGGTGCCCTCCAGCTCCAGGTCGTGCACGCCCGGGAGCGTTGCCAGCGCCGTGGCCGGACTGACCAGGTGGGCGTCCACCGAGGTCCGGGTCAGGTGGCGCAGCTCGGCCAGCGTGCCGCTCTCCACGCAGCGTCCGGCCCGGATGATGCTGACCCGGTCGCAGAGCTTCTCGACCTCCCCGAGGATGTGGCTGGACAGCAGCACGGTGTGCCCCTCGGCCCGGAACTCGTCGATGTGGCGGTGGAAGACGGTCTCCATCAGCGGGTCGAGACCGGAGGTCGGCTCGTCGAGGAGCAGAAGCTCGACGTCGGAGGCCAGCGCGGCGACGAGTGCGACCTTCTGGCGGTTGCCCTTGGAGTAGCTGCGCCCCCGCTTGGTGGTGTCCAGCTCGAACTCCTCGACCAGGCGCCGGCGCCGCCCCTCGTCGAGGCCACCACGGAGCCGGCCGAGGAGGTCGATCACCTCCCCGCCGGTCAGGTTCGGCCACAGCGTCACATCGCCGGGCACGTAAGCCAGTCGGCGGTGCAGCTCGGCGGTCGCTCGCCACGGGTCCTCGCCGAAGAGCTGCACGTCTCCGGCGTCTCGGCGCAGCAGTCCGAGCAGCACCCGGATCGTGGTGGACTTGCCGGCGCCGTTGGGCCCCAGGAAGCCGTGCACCTCGCCGGGCGGGACATGCAGGTCGAGGCCGTCGAGGGCGATGGTGGCGCCGAACCGCTTGACCAGCCCGGCGGTGTCGATGACGTTGCCCATGGCCCGACCGTACTCTAACTTCACGAGTTTGTGAAACTGTTGAATTCCTTGAACTTGGCCCGATAGACTCTTGACATGCCGGAGGACGCGGAGCGCACGGAGTTCGTGGAGGGACTGGGCGGCACGCTCGCCCAGATGGGCTTCCCGCGGATGCCGGCGCGCGTGTTCGCCCGCCTCCTCGCCGGGCCCGAGGACACGCTGACCGCCCGCGAGCTCGCCGACCGGCTCGGGGTCAGCCCCGCGGCGATCAGCGGCGCGGTGCGCTACCTCGGCCAGTTCCGGATGATCAACCGCACCCGGGTGCCGGGCGACCGCGTCGACCGCTTCGGCGTCGGGGTGAACATCTGGGAGCACGTGATCCAGGCCGAGGCGGCTGCCTTCGGGCCGATGCTGGAGATGTTCGACGAGGCCCTGGAGCAGGTCGACTTCGGCCCGGCCAAGGAGCGGGTCCAGGAGACCCGCGACTTCCTCGCCTTCTACCAGGCCGAGGTGCCGCAGATCCTGGCCCGGTGGCGCGAGTCGCGCCGCGGTTGAGCCGGTCGGCGGCTCAGCCCTTCAGCGCGTCGTCGCGGTACTCACCGTCGATCGGCCGGTCGGCCAGCTCCTCCTCGCGGTGCCGCAGCTCCACCCGGCGGATCTTGCCCGAGATCGTCTTCGGCAGCTCGGCGAACTCCAGGCGACGGATGCGCAGGTACGGCGGCAGGTGCTCGCGCGCGTAGGCGAGGATGTCGAGGGCGGTCTCCTCGGTCGGCTCGTGACCGGCGGTGAGGGCGACGTACGCCTTGGGCACGGCCAGCCGGACCGGGTCCGGCGCGGGCACGATCGCCGCCTCCGCCACCGCCGGGTGCTCGATCAGCACGCTCTCGAGCTCGAACGGGCTGACCTTGTAGTCCGAGGCCTTGAAGACGTCGTCGGTGCGCCCGACATAGGTGATGCAGCCGTCGTCGTCGCGGGTGGCCACGTCGCCGGTGTGGTAGTAACCGCCCGCCATCGCCTCGTCGTTGCGGGCCTGGTCACCCTGGTAGCCGGTCATCAGGGTGAGCGGGGCCGCGGAGAGGTCCAGGCAGATCTCGCCCTCGCCGGCACCGTCGACGACCTCCAGGCTCACCGGGTCGACGAGCACCACCGGCACACCGGGCAGCGGCCGGCCCATCGAGCCCGGCTTCACCGGCTGACCCGGCGGGTTCGCGACCGAGGCGGTCGTCTCGGTCTGGCCGTAGCCGTCACGGATGGTCAGCCCCCAGTGCCTCTGCACCTGCGTGATCACCTCGGGGTTGAGCGGCTCGCCGGCGGCGATCGCCTCGCGCAGGTCGCCGCACCCGCCGGAGAGGTCGCTGTTGATGAGCATCCGCCACACCGTCGGCGGCGCGCAGAAGCTGGTCACCTGCTCACCGCGCAGCTGCTCCAGCAGGGCGGCGGGGTCGAAGCGCGTGTAGTTGTAGAGGAACACGGTTGCCTCGGCGAGCCACGGCGCGAAGAAGTTCGACCACGCGTGTTTGGCCCAGCCCGACGAGGAGATGTTCAGGTGCACGTCGCCCGGCCGGATGCCCAGCCAGTACATCGTGCTCAGGTGCCCGACCGGGTAGGAGACGTGCGTGTGCTCGACCAGCTTCGGCCGGCTGGTGGTGCCGGAGGTGAAGTAGAGCAGCAGCCGGTCGCTGCTGGCGTTGCCCGGGTGTGCGGGCTTCTCCCCGTCGAGCTGGTACGCCGACCGCAGCTCGTGCCACCCCTGCGGGGCGTCGCCGACCACGAACCGCTGGTAGTCCCCGGGCACCTGGTCGAACTTCGCGGTGTCCGCGCTGTTGCAGATCACCGCCCGGGCCTTGCCGCGCTCGATCCGGTCGACGAGCTCGGCGGGGCCGACGGCGGTGGTGGTCGGCATGATCACCGCGCCGAGCTTCATCACCGCGAGCATCGAGTCCCACAGCTCGACCTGGTTGCCGAGCATCACGACGACGCTGTCCCCGCGACCCACGCCCTCGCGGGCGAGGAGTGCCGCCACCTGGTCGGATCGGTGCACCATCTCGGCGAAGCTGTACGCCGCCCGCGACCCGTCCTCCTCCACGATCACCAGTGCCGGCCGGTCGTTGCCGGTGGCGAACGCGTCGAACCAGTCGTGTGCCCAGTTGAAGCCCTCGCCGACGTCGGGCCAGCGGAAGTCGGCGCGCGCCCGGTCGTGGTCGGAGCGCAGGGCGATCAGCTGGTCACGGGCTTCCCGCAGGGCATCGGTGGCAGACGACATGCCCCGATCTTGGTCCGGGGCGCCTGCGGGCGCCAGCCCTGTGTCAGCGGCGCGTCGCGTAGATGCGCCGCACCACGTCCTCGATGTCGGGCTCCTCCACGGCGAGATCGCGCACGTCCGCGCGCCGGGAGACCTCGGCGAGCACCCGCGGCACCGTGGTCTGCTCGGCGTCGAAGGCCAGCCGCTGCCGCAGCCCGTGCCCCTCGCTGGCCAGGTGGCGGGTGTGAGGCACGTCGCGCAGGTCGGGGGCTGCCTCGGCCAGGTCCACCACCAGCACCCGCTGGGCACCGACCGTGCGGCCGAGCCCGGCCAGGCTGCCGTCGTAGGCCATCCGACCGCGGTCCAGCACCAGCACCCGCTCGCAGAGCCGCTCGATGTCGCCCATGTCATGGGTGGTCAGCAACAGCGTGGTGCCGTGCCTGGCGCGCTCGGCGAGCAGGAAGTCGCGCAGCCGTTGCTTGGAGAGCACGTCGAGCCCGATCGTCGGCTCGTCGAGGATGACCAGCTCCGGTCCGTGCAGCAGCGCGGCGGCGACCTCCGCGCGCATCCGCTGGCCCAGGGACAGCTGCCGCACCGGGGTGTCCAGGAAGGCGGCCATCTCCAGCTGGTCGACCAGCTCCTGCTCCCGCGACCGCGCGGCAGCCGCCGGCAGCTGGTGGATGGCGGCCAGGATGCCGAAGGACTCACGCACGGGCAGGTCCCACCACAGCTGCGAGCGCTGTCCGAAGACGACCCCGACACGGCCCGCCAGCGTCCGTCGCTGGCGCACCGGGTCGAGTCCGCAGGTGCGCACGCTGCCGCTGGTCGGCACCAGGATGCCGATCAGCATCTTGATGGTGGTCGACTTGCCGGCACCGTTGGCGCCGATGTAGCCGACCGCCTCGCCCGGGTCGATCCGCAGGCTCACCTCGTCGACCGCGGTCATCGTGGTCCGGGTACGGCCGAGACGGCCGGCCCTGCTGCGTCGTACGAACTCGCGCGTGAGGCGGTCGGCCTCGATGATCGGTGTGCTGCTCATCCCCCTCCTCCCTGGTAGTGCCGCATGCCCCAGCGCCAGCAGGCCAGCGCCGCGGCCCAGGCCCAGACAGCGGCCACCGGGGCACACCAGCCGGCCCATGCGGGGAACGGATGCGGGCTGGGCAGGTCGACCACCCGGAGCACCGGGAGGTAGGCGGCGAAGGCGACCGGGAAGACGAATCCGAAGACGACCTTGAGGGCGCCGGGCCAGACCCGCCCGGGCTGGGTCGCGGCGTAGCGGCCGCCGTAGACGAACGCGTTGGTCATCTCCGCGCCGTTGACCAGGAAGAACTGCAGCCCGGCGGCCCAGATGAAGAGCGCGGCGAAGATCGCCCAGCCGCTGACGAAGGTGACCGCCAGCAGCAGCACCGTCACGGCGCTCCACCGCACGTCGGCGGCGGTCAGCCCGTAGCCGAGCGCGGCCGCGCCGACCACGCAGCGGGCCAGCCGGCGCAGGCTGATGTCGCTGGCCACGAGCTGGGCGAGCACCGGCTGCGGACGCAGGTAGAAGACGTCGAGCGTGCCGGCCCGCAGGTAGGTCGGCAGCCGGTCGCAGTGGCCGAGGGCGAGGTCGGCCAGCGAGAAGGCCATGTCGGCGATCCCGAAGACCAGCGCGATCGAGGCGAAGGTCATCCCGCCGAGCACGGTGACGTTGTGGAAGAGGATCCAGACCTCGGCGAGCTCGACGATGCCCACGAGCAGCGAGCTGCCCAGGTCCAGCGCGAAGGAGACCCGGTAGGAGCGCTGTGCGCGGACGCGGGAGGCGAGCACCGCGCGGTACGGCGCCAGCCGGGTGCGCCACGGCGCCGCGGGGCGCACGGCGGCGGGCTCAGCCACCCTGCACCTCCAGCTTGCGCAGCCCGGCGCCGGTGAGCACTCGTCCGACCAGCAGCGTGCCCGCCAGCCAGGCCACCTGCAGCAGCACCGCGTGCACGGCGGCGACATCGCTCACCCGGCCGCTGAGCACGTCGACCGGGGTCATCAGCACCGAGGGGAAGGGCGTCGCATCGGCGATCGCCAGCAGCCAGCCCGGGAACAGCGGCAGCGGGACGAACAGGCCCGCGAAGAAGCCGGACACCACCATGTAGAGGATCTGCAGCCCGCGGGTCTCGACGAGCCAGAAGCCGATCACGTGGATCACGTAGACGCAGGCGAAGGAGACCGCGACGCCGAGCAGCAGGCTGACGAGGCCGAGCAGGTAGGGAGTCACCGAGCTGGGCATCGCCATCCCGACGACCAGCGCCCCCACCGCGACGCTGGGCAGTCCGCGCGGCAGCAGGCTGAAGGCCCGGGCACCGACGAAGCGGGCCAGGTAGCACAGCTGCAGGTCGACGGGGCGGGCGAAGTCGACCGCGATGTCGCCGGTGCGGATGCGGTCACCGAGCTCGTGACCGCCGGAGAGGTTGACCAGGCCGAGCATGCCCTGCGACAACCAGACGTAGGCGCTCATCGACCCGACGGCGTAGCCGCGCAGGTGTCCCCCGGAGGCGTCGACGGTGGCGAACAGCACCGCGCTCTTGAGGAAGCCGAAGGTGACGTTGGCGACCAGGCCGGCGAACGCGGCAAGGCGGTAGTGCGACGCCTCGTGGAAGCCCGAGACGAGCAACCTGCCATAGGTCCGCACCAACGCACGCACAAGGGCAGGAACCTACTCGCCCGGGCCGGGGTCGCGCTACCTCTTTCGGTTGAGGAAGGCGGTCATCGCCTCGCGGGCTCCCTCCGAGCCGAAGAGCCGGGCGCTGATCGCGGCCATCTCCTCGGCATGGGCGTCGAGGAACGCCAGGGGCTCGCGGGCCAGCAGCGCCTTGGTCTCGCGGAGTCCCTGCGGATGGCCCTGGGCCAGGTCGGCGCAGACCCGGGCGACCTCCTCGTCGAGGCGGTCCTGGGGCACCGCGCGGGTGACGATGCCCATCGCCGCGGCCTCGCGGGCGTCGAAGGTGCGGCCGGTCAGGAAGGAGTCGGACGCCGCCCGGCTGGTCAGCCGGGGCAGCAGCGACAGCGAGATCACGGCGGGCGCGAGGGCCAGCCGCACCTCGGTGAGCGCGAAGGTCACCTCCTCGGCACAGAGCGCGATGTCGCTGGCTGCGACGATGCCCAGCCCGCCCGCGCGCACCGGCCCGGCGATCCGGGTGACCACCGGCTTGGGATGCGCCAGGATGCGGCGCTGCAGCTCGACGAGGGCGCGCGTGCCCTCCTCCATGCCGCCCCGGGCCGCCTCGGAGAGGTCGGCGCCGCTGCAGAAGACCCGGTCGGCACTGCGGATGACGACCACGCGCGCCGCGTCGTCCTCCGCCGCCCGGTCGAGCCGGTCGAAGAGGTCGGCGACCAGCTGCCTGGACAGCGCGTTGCGGTTGTGCGGCGAGTCCAGCGTGATCGTCGCGGTCCCGTCGGCGGTGTCGAGGTGCACCAGCTCGGTCATGCGCTCTCCGTTCTGCTCCGTGTCGCGGCCCTTCCGCCTCGTGGCCGGGCTGCGACTAGTAGGACTTCGGCAGGCCCAGGCTGTGCATGCCGACGAAGTTCAGGATCATCTCCCGGGTGACCGGGGCGATCCGGCCGACCCGGGTCGCGACGAGCAACCCGGCGACGCCGTACTCCTGGGTGACTCCGTTGCCGCCCAGCGACTGCACCGCCCGGTCGGCGGCGTTGCAGGCGGCCTCGGCGGCAGCGTACTTGGCCATGTTCGCCGCCTCCCCGGCCCCCGTGTCGTCGCCGGCGTCGTAGAGCGCCGCCGCCTTCTGCGTCATCAGCCGGGCCAGCTCGATCTCGATCTTGGACTCGGCGAGCGGATGCGCCAGCCCCTGGTGGCTGCCGATCGGCGCCCCGAAGACCGACCGCTCCTTGACGTAGGCGACCGCTCGGTCGAGGGCGTAGCGCGCCAGCCCGGTGGAGAACGACGCGGCCATGATCCGCTCCGGGTTCAGGCCGGCGAAGAGCTGCGTCAGCCCGGCGTCCTCGTCGCCCACGAGCGCGTCCGCAGGCAGCCGCACGTCGTCGAGGAACACCTGGAACTGCCGCTCCGGGCTGACCACCTCCATCGGGATGTGCGTGCAGGAGAACCCCGCCGCGTCGGTCGGGACGACGAACAGGCACGGCTTGAGCTTCCCGGTCCGGGCGTCCTCGGTGCGCGCCACCACCAGCACGTTGCTGGCCTCGTCGACACCGGAGATGTAGATCTTCTGACCGGTGAGCACCCACTCCTCGCCGTCGCGTCGGGCGGTCGTGGTGATGTTGTGGGAGTTCGTGCCGGCGTCCGGCTCGGTGATCGCGAAGGCCATCGTCGCGGTGCCGTCGCAGATGCCCGGCAGCCAGCGCTGCTTCTGCGCGGGCGTGCCGAAGCGGGAGATGACCGTGCCGCAGATGGCCGGGCTGACCACCATCATCAGCAGCGGACAGCCCTGGGCGGCCAGCTCCTCGCACACCGCGGCGACGTCGCCGATGCCGCCACCGCCGCCGCCGTACTCCTCCGGGACGTTGATGCCGAGGTAGCCGGCCTTGGCGATCGCCAGCCACAGCTCGGTGGTCTTCTCCCCGGCGCGCGCCTGCCTGGTGAAGTACTCCCGCCCGTAGCCCGCCGCGAGCCGGGCGACCTGCCGGCGGAGCTCGCGCCGCTCCTCTGGTTCGGTGAAGCTGGTCATCCCTCGTCCCCTTCCGGTTGGGCCACCACTGCCAGCATCGCCCCGGCGGCGACCTGGTCACCCGCCGCGACCGCGAGCTCGCGCACCACACCGGTGGTCGGCGCGGTGACGGTGTGCTGCATCTTCATCGCCTCGAGCACCAGCACCGGCCGGCCCGCCTCGACCGGGTCACCGGCCTTGACCGCCACACTGACCACGGTGCCCGGCATCGGCGCGACCAGCGACCCGGCGCGCACCTGGGCGGCCGGGTCGGTGAAACGCGGCTGCTCGCGCGCCGACAGCGAACCCTGCGGACCATCGACATGCACCTCACGGGTGCCGTCGGGCGCGGTCACGACGACACCGGTGTACGCCGCCGCCACGCCGCCGTCCTCAAGCACCACCCGGCCCGGGGACGCCGAGACGACCCGGATGCCACCCTGGGCAGCCGCATAGCCGTCGCGGCCGCCGTACCACTCCACGAGGTGCTCGTCGGTGCCGACGACCAGGACGGTGCGCTGCGGCTGGGAGACCACGTTGCGCCAGGCGACCGGGATGCCGTGCTGCACGCGTCGCGAGGTGCGGCCGTCCTCGGCCAGGAGCAGCGCCGCGGCGAGCAGCAGGTGCTGGTCGAGCAGCTCCTCGCCCGTCGGCACCACCGGTCGGACCTCGAGGAAGTCCGTGCTCACCCGGCCGTCGAGGAACGCCTCGTCGCGCAGGATCGAGACCAGCAGCTCGCGGTTGGTGACGACGCCGTGGATCCGCGCCCGGGCCAGCGCGCCGGCGAGCCTGCGGGCCGCCTCGCGGCGCGTCGGCGCCCAGGCGATCACCTTGGCCAGCATCGCGTCGTAGTACGTCGACACCTCGCTGCCCGTCTCGACGCCCGCGTCCACGCGGACCTCGCCCCGGGTGAACTCCGCGTCGTGCGGGATCTCGAAGGAGACCAGCCGGCCGCTCTGCGGCTGCCAGCCGTGCGCCGGGTCCTCGGCGTAGAGCCGCACCTCGATCGCGTGCCCGTGCGGCTCGAGCACCGGGCCGGGCGCCGCCGACCGCAGCGCGGCCCCCTCGGCCACCGCCAGCTGCAGCTCGACCAGGTCGAGCCCGAAGACCGCCTCGGTCACCGGGTGCTCCACCTGCAGCCGGGTGTTCATCTCCAGGAAGAAGAACTGCTCGCGCTCGGGGTCGTAGAGGAACTCCACCGTGCCGGCGCCGACGTAGCCGATGGCCGAGGCCGCCCGGCGCGCCGCCTCGTGCATCGCCGTGACGACGCTCCGGTCGATGTCCGGGGCCGGCGCCTCCTCCACCACCTTCTGGTGCCGCCGCTGGATCGAGCAGTCGCGCTCACCGAGCACCAGCACGTCACCGTGCCGGTCACCGACGACCTGCACCTCGACGTGCCGGCCGTGCTCGACGTAGGGCTCGACGAAGACGGTGCCGTCACCGAACGCCGAGGCCGCCTCGGCGGATGCGGCCTCGACCTCCCGCGCGAGGGCGGCATGGTCACGCACGACGCGCATGCCCCGGCCGCCACCACCGGCGGATGCCTTGACCAGCAGGGGGAGATCGGCTGCGGTGGGCTGCTCCGGTGCCTCCAGCACCGGCACCCCGGCGGCCGCCATCAGCTTCTTGGCGCCGACCTTGGAGCCCATCGCCGCGATGGCCTCCGGCGAGGGGCCGACCCAGGTGCGGCCGGCGGCGAGCACGGCGCGGGCGAAGTCGGCGTTCTCGGAGAGGAAGCCGTAGCCGGGGTGCACCGCGTCGGCGCCCGACCGCCGGGCCGCCTCGACCACGAGGTCGGCCCTCAGGTAGGTCTCGGCAGGCGCGTCGCCGGGCAGCCGCACGGCGAGGTCGGCCTCCCCGACGAAGGGCAGGCCGGCATCGGCGTCGGAGTGCACCGCCACCGTCTCGATGCCGAGCCGGCGGCAGGTGGCGATCACGCGCCGGGCGATCTCGCCGCGGTTGGCCACGAGAAGTCTGCTGATCACAGCCGGAACACCCCGTATCCCTCGGCGCCCTCGACGGGGCGGTTGGTGATCACGGACAGGCAGATGCCGAGCACGGTGCGGGTGTCGCGGGGATCGATGACGCCGTCGTCGTACAGCATCCCGGAGAGGAAGAACGGCAGGCTCTGCTCCTCGACCTGCGCCTCCACGAACTCGCG
>DATDNR010000120.1:0-14766 GCA_036518175.1 Marmoricola sp. | reverse complement strand
GTGCTCCGCCAGGACGGTGAGGCAGAGCCACTCCCGGTCGGCCTCGCCAGCCTCCCAGCTGACGAAGCACTTGTGGACCTCGGTGTCGGTGAAGGTGAGGTCGTGGGTGTGGGTCTGCAAGGAACTTCCTCCAGGCTCCTCGTCATGCGTCCGGTCTGGCCCGCCTGATCGCGGGCGCTCATCATCGGACATCACTCAGCCAGCACCCGAGGCGGCGCGCACACAGTTCGGCGAACTCATCCCTGTCCGCGCATGATGAGCGGTCACGCGGTGCCGTTCCGAGCGCCGGCATGTGCGAGTGTTCCAGGGCGACCACGGAAGCCGGGCAGGTGAGACTCCGAGAAAGCGTGCGGGCTCTCATTCTCGACGAGGACGCCTCTGTCCTCATCGTCCGGTTCGACTGGGACGCGCTCGATGTGCAGGGGCTTCTGGGCCAACCGGGTGGCGGCATCGAGCGCAGCGTTCGCACCGCGCGCACTGCCGGCGTTGTTGAGCGAGCTGCCCGCGAGCGGGATACCGGACCCGGACCTTCAAGACTCAGGCTTTCGGTGATCTATTCTCGCAAGAAGGGTCATACCGGGCGACCCTGTCGGCGCGGTTGGTTCTTCGCGACGGCGAGAGTACAGTTCGGCCGCCGCTAGGGCTTGATACGTTGCTCGGTAGCGGGCACGGCGGGGTTCGGCGACTTGGAGGTGAGCGGGTGACGACGCTTGTTCCAGTGAACGAGCCGCAGCGGCTCGACGCGGTCCGGCGCTACGACGTGCTCGACACGCCGCCGGACGGCGCATTCGAGCGGGTCACCGCCATGGCGGCGCGGCTGTTCGACGTGCCGATCTCGATCGTGAGCATCGTCGACAGCGACCGGATCTGGTTCAAGTCCCATCACGGACTCGACGTCGATGAGATCGGGCGTGATCCCGGGTTGTGCGCTTCGGCGATCCTGCAGGACGGCCCGTGGCTGGTGACGGACGCCGCGTGTGATCCGCGAACGCTGACGAACCCGCTGGTCGCCGGGGAGTTCGGGCTGCGCTTCTACGCCGGGATGCCGCTGACGACGCACGACGGATACAACCTGGGCACGCTGTGCGTGATCGACAGGGAGCCGCGGCGGGTGAGCGACGCGGAGGTCGCGACGCTTCGAGACCTCGCGAGCGTGGTGATGGACGAGCTCGAGCTGCGGCTGTCAGCGAGGAATACGGTCACGCTCCAAGAGCAGCTCCGTCAGCAGGCGGAGGACGTGGCGCGGACGCTTCAAGACAGTCTGCTGCCGGCAGAACTGCCCCAGGTGCCGGGGTTGGACGTGCAGGCGCGCTACCACGTCGCTAACCGTGATCGGGTCGGCGGTGACTTCTACGACGTCTTCCCCTGTGACACGGGCGTTGCCGTGGTCGTCGGCGACGCCTGCGGCAAAGGGGCGAAGGCAGCAGCGCTCACCGGCACCGCCCGCTGGTGCCTTCGGACCGTGGCGCTGGGTGCCTGGACACCGGCGCAGGCGTTGCACCGGCTCAACGAGGTCATCGTGCGAGGACACGCCAACGCCGAGCGCTATGCCACGCTGGCACTGGCAGCAGTCCAACCCCTCACCGGCGGCGGCGCCGACTTGACGCTCGCGCTGGCCGGGCACCCGCACCCGCTCGTGCTCCGACGCGACGGCACGGTCGACAGAATCGGCATCACCGCCCCTGTTGCGGGATGGGCGCCGGACATTGCCTACACCGACGTGACGGCACAGCTGGCCAGTGGCGACATTCTGGTGATGTTCACCGACGGCACTCTCGACGTCATCAGCGGCCGCGGCAGCATGGACGACACGCAGCTGCGTGCGCTGCTGACGGAGGCAGCTGGTCGCACCGCCGCCGAGGTCGCGGACGCGCTGGACGACCGTCTATCCCGAAGCCGCCTCAGCGACGACGCCGCGTTCCTCGTCATCCAACCCACATGACATCAGCACCCAACTTCGGCGTCCAGTGCCGAGCCAGCGACGGCACCCTGCATGTCCGCATCACCGGCGACCTCGATCTCGGCGCCGAGCCGACGCTGATCGAGGCACTCTCCGACTACCTCAGCAAGCATCAGATGTCGCGGGTGGTGGTCGACGTCACCGCGACGACCTTCATCGACTCCTCGGGGCTAAGGGCGCTGCTGCGCTGCCGCGACATCGCCTCCCGCGCCCAGGCGGCGCCCACCCTCGTCCTCGGAGGCAACGACCGCGTCCAGAGCCTGCTCCAGATCGCTGGGGTGACGGACTGGTTCGACTATGCCTAGCCCGCTCACCTTCAGCCTGCGGCTCCCGGCCGACCCAGTGTCTGTCGCAGCAGCCCGGAACATGGTTCGAACTCTCGGCGCACACCTGCCCGACGAAAAGCTCCGGAACGCCGAACTCATCATCAGCGAGCTCGTCACGAACGCCGTGCGACACGGCAGCCGTCCCGGTGAGACCGTCCGCGTCGAACTCTCCACCCGCGACGGCCAACTGCAAGGCTGCGTCACCGACAACGGACCGGCGTTCAAGCCGCCCATGCGACTGCCTCGCGAGGGCGAAACCGGCGGCTTCGGCCTGCACATCGTCCAGCAGCTTGCGGCAGCCTGGAAGATTGACCACTCCGGCGCCGGTAACGCTGTCAGCTTCACCGTATGAACCTGCCGACCAACCACTCCGACCACCACCCCGCGTGAGCCTGACCGACCGCAGCCCCTCGCCGCATCATCACGTGGCGCCAAGCACCCTTCGAGCTGCTACTAGGTGCCGTCCTCCGGCCCGCCCGCCTTGTTGCCGCGAGCCGCACCCGGCAACTACCAGCTTCACGCCCTCAACTCGGCTGCGTATTTCATTGCCTTAGAACCGTGGCCCTGGTCGGCGCCCGGATGTCCGGGCTGCGGCCGGTGGTCAACGATGAACAGCTCGCGGTGCTACTTCGCTGCCGTACGCGGCACGCAGAAGGCCCTCCCGCTCGTGCGGAAGGGCCTGCGATCTGCGAGTTCTCGAGTCGGGCTGACAGGATTTGAACCTGCGGCCTCTTCGTCCCGAACGAAGCGCGCTACCAAACTGCGCCACAGCCCGATGGCTCGGTTTCCCGGGCCGCGAGAGAGCATACCGGAGCGGGCGGGGGCCGCCGAAACCGGTGTCGCCGGCTGGTCAGTCGGGCCGGGGCACCAGCGTCAGCAGGGTCGCCTCGGGGCGGCAGCAGAAGCGTACCGGGGCGTACGGCGACGTCCCCGCCCCCGCTGACACGTGCAGCCAGGTGCCGCCCGGGTCACCGGGCCGGGAGTCGGCCGGATGCCGGTGCAGGCCCCGGGCACGGCGGGGGTCGAGGTCGCAGTTGGTGACCAGCGCCCCATATCCGGGCAGTCGCAGCTGCCCCCCGTGGGTGTGACCGGCGATGACCGCGTCGTACCCGTCGGCTGCGAACTGGTCGAGCACCCGCAGGTACGGCGCATGGGTGACCGCCAGCCGCAGGTCCGCCTCCACCGGCGCGGGGCCCGCCACCTCGGCGAGGTCGTCGTAGCCCAGATGGGGATCGTCGACGCCGGCGAAGGCGATGGCGGTGCCGCGGATCCGCAGGCGCGCCGTGGTGTTGGTCAGGTCGGTCCAGCCGCACCCGATCAGCTGGCGCTTCAGGTCCCGCCACGGCAGCGGCGGGGTCCGCGTGTTGCGGTCGCCCCGATCGGGCAGCAGGTAGCGCACCGGGTTGCGGAAGCTCGGCGCGAAGTAGTCATTGGAGCCGAGCACGAAGACGCCGGGGACGTCGAGCAGGGGGCCGAGCGCGTCGACCAGCGGGGCCACGGCGTGGAACGAGGCGAGGTTGTCGCCGGTGTCGATGACCAGGTCGGGCCGGGTGTCGGCCAGCGTACGGAGCCAGGCCAGCTTGCGGCGCTGCCGGGGCACCAGGTGCAGGTCGCTGAGGTGCAGCACCTTCAGTGGCTGGTGGCCGACCGGGAGCACCGGCAGGTCGACCCGCCGCAGCGTGAAGGCGCGCGCCTCGACGCCCGCGGCGTAGCCGACCCCCGCGGCCCCGGCCAGCGCGGTGATCGCGGCGGCGCGCTTGATGTGGCTCTTCAGCACGCGGACAGCCTGTCACAGGCGTCGCAGGGCTCTCGCGAGCGGCTGACACAATGGCCGGCATGGGCGACCTCAAGGACCGGCTGCGCAGTGACCTGACCACCGCGATGAAGGCCCGCGACCAGGTGCGCGCCTCCACGTTGCGGATGGTGCTGACCGCGGTGACCAACGCGGAGGTCTCCGGCAAGCAGTCCCGCGAGCTCAGTGACGACGACGTCGTCGGCGTGCTGACCAGCGAGGCCAAGAAGCGGCGCGAGGCCGCCGAGGCGTACGACGCCGCAGGGCGCACCGAGAGCGCGGGCAAGGAGCGCGCCGAGGCCGCCGTCATCGCCGACTACCTGCCCGAGCAGCTCTCGGAGGACGAGATCGTCGCGCTGGTCCGGGACGCGATCGAGTCCACGGGCGCCGCTGCCGACGGGATGAGGGCGATGGGCAAGGTGATGGGAACCCTGCAGCCCAAGGTGAAGGGCCGGGCCGACGGCGCGGCGGTGGCCGCCGAGGTGCGCCGCCAGCTGGGCGCCTGACCCTGCCTCGGTCAGCCCGCGGAGGTGTAGATGTAGACCGTCGTGCCCGACGGCACGTTGGACCCCGACGTCGGGTTGGTCCCCGCGACCTGGCCCTTCGGCAGGCTCGAGGGCACCGACTGTGCCTGGCTCGGGTTGAGGCCCGCGCCGGACAGCGTCTGGTAGGCGTCACTGACGCTCATCCCGGTGACGCTGGGGACGGTGACCTCGCCCGGACCCGGCGCGGGCTGGTTCGGGTTCGTGTCCTTGCCGGGCGGCACGAAGTTCTTGTAGGGCAGCAGGTCCTGGATGCGGCGCATCGCGTCGGCCCACATCGGGCCCGCGGTGGTCGAGCCGTGGGCGGTGCCGACGAACTGGCCGCCCACCACCTGGTTGTTCAGCGTGATCCAGTGGCCCTTCTGGTTGGCTCCGGCGATCATCGAGGCGGTCGCGAGTGCCGGCGTGTAGCCGTCGAACCAGACGGCCATGTTGGAGTCGATGGTGCCGGTCTTGCCCGCCGAGGGCTTGTCGAGCGTGAGGTACTGACCGAAACCGCCGGGCGCCATCAGGCCCTTGAGGATGTCGTTGATGGTGTCCGCGGTGAACTTCGACAGCACCCGCTGGCACTTCTCGGGGTAGGTCTTGAAGACCTTGCCGTCGCTGTTGAGGATCTGCGTCACCGGGCGGGCATCGCAGTGCACGCCGCGGGCCGCCACGGTGGCGTAGGCCTCGGCCATCTCCAGCGGGCTCACGCTGGCGACCCCCAGGGTGAAGGTCGGCACCCGCTCGTGCTGGGGGTCGGTCAGCTCGACACCCATCTTCTTGGCCAGCTTGTAGGGCTGGCAGAGCCCGGTCTTCTTCTCCAGCTGGGCGAAGTAGGTGTTCACCGACAGCTGGGCGCCCTTGTACATGTCGAAGTAGCCCGACTGCGTCGAGTTGTGCACCACCCAGGGCGCGTAGACGGAGTAGGGCCCGTTGCAGTTCCGGAACTCGTTCTGGGGGATGCTCAGCACCGGCGGTGAGTTGAAGCTGGTCGACGCGGGAAGTCCCTGCTGCAGCGCGGCCGCCATCACGAAGAGCTTGAAGGTCGACCCGGCCTGGAAGCCCGCCGAGTCGCCGTACTGGCTGGGCACGATGTAGTTGAGGTAGGTCTGGCCCTTCCTGGCGTTGCGGCCCATCGGGCGGGACTGCGCGATCGCCTTGACGTTGCCGGTGCCCGGCTGCACCATCGCGAGCGCGCCGATCGCACGGTCGGTGGGGTAGACGTGTGAGCGCACGGCGGCGTCGGCGGCCCGCTGGAAGCGCTGGTCGATGGTGGTCTTGATGGTCAGCCCACCGGCGTTGAGGAGCTCGCGGCGCGCGTCGACGGTCTTGCCCAGGGCCGGGTCGGCCAGCAGGTAGCGGCGGACGTAGTCGCAGAAGAAGGGTGCCTTGCTGCTGACGCAGCCGTTGCTGGTCGGCTGCACGTGAAGGCCGAGGGGCTGCTTCTCGAGCGCGGCGGCCTGCGCCTGCGGGATGACGTGCAGCTGGGCCATCCGGGCGAGCACCACGTTGCGGCGGGCGGCCGCCCGGTCTGGGAAGCGGGTCGGGTCGTAGCCGACCGGGTTCTTCACCAGACCGGCCAGCAGCGCGGCCTGCCGGACGTCGAGGTCCTTGGCGTCGACGTCGAAGTAGTGCCGGGCTGCGGACTGGATGCCGTAGGCACCGGCGCCGAAGTAGGCGATGTTGAGGTAGCGGTTGAGGATCCAGTTCTTTGAGTAGTTCTGCTCGAACGCGATCGCGTGCCGCAGCTCCAGGATCTTGCGCTGGTAGGTGTCGGCCGTCGCGGCACGCCGCTCGGCGGCCGTCTGCGCCTGCTCGACGGCGGTCATCTTGGCCAGCTGCTGGGTGATCGAGGAGCCGCCCTGGGTGCTGCCGCTGGTCTGGTTGGTGACGAAGGCCCGCAGGGTGCCCTTGATGTCGAGCGCCCCGTGCTCGTAGAACCGGTAGTCCTCGATCGAGACGATCGCCTTGCGCATGATCGGGGCGATGTCCTGCAGCGGCACGTTGACGCGGTTCTGGTCGTAGAAGGTGGCGATCACGTGACCGCGGGAGTCCAGCACCCTGCTGCGCTGCGGCAGCGGGGCCGCTTTCATCGCCTCGGGCAGGCTGCGCAGCGACTGCTCGGCGGCGTGCGTGCCGAGGCCGATCGCGCCGACGTAGGGGATGGCCAGGCCGGCGATGAGGACGCCCATCACCGCCGAGACCGCGATGATCACCCCGAGATGGGAGAGCGCCGCGCCGAAGGTGGGTCGGTCCGCGCGCTTCGCCATGCCGCACAGGATACGGGGCGCCCGCGAGAAGCCGGTCCGACGTGCCTGTTCGGCGATCTCGGAGTGGTCAATTCGGACTACTCGGTTTTGGTTATCCCGTGTCTGTTGAGCGTCTCGTAATAACTCTAAGTTTTCTCTCGGGTTGCGGGGATCTGGACCAATCGGTCAGACGGGTCCCGAGATGAACAAAATGTGGAGGGGAACCATCATGGGGTGGAACGAGCAGTGGGCCACGTCTGCGCTCTGCAGGCAGGGCTCGCCCGACGAGCTTTTCGTGCGGGGCGCCGAGCAGCACAAGGCCAAGGTCATCTGCCAGGCCTGCCCGGTGCGCACCGAGTGCCTGGCCGAGGCGCTGGACAACCGGATCGAGTGGGGTGTCTGGGGCGGGCTGACCGAGCGCGAGCGCCGGGCGATCCTGCGCAAGCGGCCCAACGTCACCTCGTGGCGTCAGCTGCTGGAGACCGCGATGGCCGAGCACGAGGCCGCCGCGGAGACCGCCGCGTCCTGAGCTTCGGCGACCGCCAGGACTGGCGCCGGGGATCAGTCCTGGTGGGCGAGCAGCTCGCCGACCCGACGTAGCCCGTCGAGGTCATGGACGTCGGTGGACAGGGCCGGCAGCACCGCTGTGGGCACGTCCGGGTGGCTGGTGGCGAAGCGCCTGCGCAGCCGCAGCTCCCGCTCGACCATCAGCTTGCGGGTGCCGTGCAGCCGCAGCAGGCCCGCGGCGAGCCTGGCCTCGTCGCTGGCGTCGGTGAGCAGCTTCTCGGCGGCCGCCATCGCCGCGTTGGCCGACAGGTCGCCGCCGGGGTCGGCGCTGGCACGATTGACCACCAGCCCGGCGAGCGGCATGTCCTCCTCGCGCAGGCGCTCGACGAAGTACGCCGCCTCCCGCAGCGCGTCCTGCTCCGGGGCGGCCACCACGAGGAACGCCGTCCCTCGGGCCTGCAGCAACTCGAAGGTGCGCTGGGCGCGCGCCCGGAAGCCACCGAAGAGCGTGTCGAACGCGGACACGAACGCCTGCATGTCGCGGAGCACCTGGGCGCCGATGATCTTGGTGACCGTGTTGGTCACCATGGTGAAGCCGGCGGTCATCACCCGGGCCGGCCCCCGCGCGGGCGCGGTCAGCAGCCGCATGAAGCGACCGTCGAGGAAGCTGGAGAGCCGCTCCGGTGCGTCGAGGAAGTCCAGCGCACTGCGCGACGGCGGGGTGTCGACCACGATCAGGTCCCAGCGGCCGCTGCGGCGGGCGTCCCTGTCGAGCTGGCCGAGCTTCTCCATCGCCATGTACTCCTGCGTGCCGGCGAACGAGCTCGACACCGCGATGTAGAAGGGGTTGTTGAGGATCTGGCGGGCCTTCTCCGGGCTGGCCTGGCTCTCGACCACCTCGTCGAAGGTGCGCTTCATGTCCAGCATCATCCCGTCGAGGCGGCCGGCGCCCGCCACCCCGGGCACCGGACGTGGAGTGTTGTCGAGCGCCTCGATCCCCATCGACTGGGCGAGCCTGCGTGCCGGGTCGATGGTCAGCACGACCGCGTTGCGGCCGCGCTCGGCCGCGCGCAGGGCGATCGCCGCCGACGTCGTGGTCTTGCCGACCCCGCCCGAGCCGCAGCAGACGATGATCCGCCGGCTGCGGTCGTCGATGAGCGCGTCCATGTCCAGGCTGCTGGAGTGGTCGCCGTGCGCGGTCAGGGGGCCGACCCGGGGCTTGGCGCGGCCCGAGCGGCTGGTGCTCCTCATGCCAGCCCCTGCTCGCACAGCGCCTCGGCGAGCTCGTAGAGCCCACCGAGGTCCACGCCCTCGGGCAGCAGCGGGAGCTCGTACGTCGGCCGGCCGATGCGCTCGACCAGCGCACGCTGCTCGTCCTCCAGCTGGCGCCGTTCGGCGTGGTCGCGTCCCTCGGCGAGCAGGGTGTCGACCAGGGTGTCGTCGGCCTCGATGCCCACGCCGGTGAGCTGCTTGGCGAGCGTGTCACGGTCGACGCTGCCCGCGAGCAGCTGCCGTCGCTGCTCGGCGTCGAGGTCCTGCGGCCGGACCATGTTGACGATCACGCCGCCCACCGGGAGCTGTGCCTCGCGCAGCTCGTGGACGCCGTCGGCGGTCTCCTGCACGGGCATCTCCTCCAGCACGGTGACCAGGTGCACCGTCGTGCGCTCCGAACGCAGCAGCGTCATCACCGTGTCGGCCTGCGACTTGATCGGGCCCACCTTGGCCAGGCCGGCGAGCTCGGAGTTGACGTTGAGGAACTGGGCGATCCGCCCCGTCGGCGGGGCGTCCAGGACGAGGGCGTCGTACGTGCGGGCGTTCTTGTTGCGCCGGTTGCGCTTGGCGGCCTCGTAGACCTTGCCGGTGAGCAGCACGTCGCGGACGCCCGGTGCGATGGTGGTGGCGAACTCCACCACGCCGAAGCGGTCGAGTGCCTTGCCGGCGCGGCCGAGCCGGTAGTACATCGCGAGGTACTCCAGCAGCGCCGACTCCGCGTCGATGGCCAGCGCGTAGACATCACCGCTGCCCTCGGTGCCGTGGGCGACCAGCCGCTCCTCGTAGGGCAGCGGCGGCACGTCGAACATCTGGGCGATGCCCTGCCGGCCCTCGACCTCGCACAGCAGCACCGTGCGGCCACGGCTGGCGAGTGCGAGCGCCAGGCTCGCCGCGACCGTCGACTTGCCGGTGCCGCCCTTGCCGGTGACCACGTGCAGCTGCACGTGGGGGAACTGCGGGCCCGGGGGCGCTCCGGGAGACTCAGCCATGGGGGGAGCCTAGCCACGCCGGGCCAACGCCAAACGGGCCGCGGAGGGCCGAGCGGTGAAGCGCGGCTCAGGACAGCCGGGCGCGGAACTGCTCGAACTCGGCGAGCGCCTCGGGGTCGCTGAGCGCGCCGCGGGCCACCGCCTGGTCGGTCGGGACCCCGCGCAGGATCTTCTTGACCGGCACCTCGATGCGCTTGCCCGAGAGCGTGTGCGGGAGCGCCGAGACCTGGTGGATCTCGTCGGGCACGTGCCGGGGCGAGAGGTTGGTGCGCAGCGCGGTGGCGATCCTGCGGCTCAGGTCGTCGTCGAGCCGGTGCCCGTCCGCGAGCCGGACGAAGAGCACCAGCGTGCCGGCCCCGCCCTCGTCGTCCTCGAGGTGCACCACGAGGGAGTCGGTCACCTCCGGCAGGGCCTCGACCACGGTGTAGAACTCGGCGGTGCCCAGCCGGACGCCGCCGCGGTTGAGGGTGGCGTCGCTGCGGCCGGTGATCGTGCAGGTGCCCCGCTCGGTGACGGTGATCCAGTCGCCGTGGCGCCACACGCCGGGGATGTCCTCGAAGTAGGCGGCCCGGTAGCGCAAGCCGTCCTCGTCTCCCCAGAAGCCCACCGGCATCGACGGCATCGGCCGCTCGATCACCAGCTCGCCGAGCTCGCCGATGACCGGCCGGGCGTGGACGTCGTACGCCGCCACCGCCGCACCCAGGCAGCGGCAGGCGATCTCGCCGGCGTACACCGGGACGGTGGGGGCGGAGCCCACGAATCCCGAGCAGACGTCGGTGCCGCCCGACAGCGAGCCGAGCTGCGCGGTGGGGCTGACGTTGTCGTAGACCCAGTGGAAGCCCTCCGCCGGCAGCGGTGCGCCGGTCGAGCCGATCCCGCGGAGCGCGGAGAGGTCGGCGATCTCGCGCGGGACGCAGCCGGCCTTGCGGCACGCGAGCAGGAACGGGGCGCTGGTGCCGAAGTAGGTCACCCCGGTCTCGGCGGCGAGGTGCCAGAGCATGGTCACGTCGGGGTGGCCGGGGTTGCCGTCGAACATCACCACGGTCGCGCCGACCCCGATGCCGGAGACGAGGTAGTTCCACATCATCCAGCCGGTGGTGGAGAACCAGAAGAACCGGTCGCCCGGGCCCAGGTCGGTCTGCAGCGAGAGCTGCTTGAGGTGCTCCAGGGTGATGCCGCCGTGGCCGTGCACGATCGGCTTGGGCAGCCCGGTGGTGCCGGAGGAGAACAGCACGTAGAGCGGGTGGTCGAAGGGCACCCGGACGAACTCCAGCGGACCCGGCTCGGCGGTGAGCTCGGCCCAGCTGCTCGCACCCTGCGGGGCGGGTGAGCCGGCGTCGAGGTAGGGGAGGTGCACGACCGTCTCGAGGCTCGGCAGCGCGGCGCGGATCTGCTCGACCTCGGCGCGCCGGTCGACGGCCTTGGCGCCGTACCGGTAGCCGTCCACGGCGACCAGCACCTTCGGCGCGATCTGCTGCCAGCGGTCGACGACGCTCTTGGTGCCGAACTCCGGGGCGCAGGAGCTGAACACCGCGCCGAGGCTCGCGGTGGCGAGCAGCAGCGCGAGCGTCTCCGGGACGTTGGGGGCGTACGCCGCCACCCGGTCGCCCTGGCCGACGCCCGCGCGCACCAGGCCGGCGCGCACCCGGGAGACGAGGTCACGCAGCCCGGCGACGGTCAGGGTGACCTCGTCACGGCTCTGGGACCGACCGATGACCACGACGTCGTCGTCGGCCCGGCCGGGGACCCGCAGCATCGTCTCGGCGTAGTTGAGCCGGACCTCGGGGAACCACACCGCGCCGGGCATGCGCGCGTCGGCGAGGGCCACCGTCGGCTCGGTGTCGCTGGGGACGTCGAACCACCGCCAGACCGCCAGCCAGAACGCGTCGAGGTCGTCGACCGACCACTGCCACAGGTCGGCGTAGGACGCGAAGTCGCGGCCGGTGTCGCGCTCCACCCGCGCCTGGAAGTCGACCAGGCGGGGGCGCTGGTCAGCGGGCGGGCGCCAGAGGATCTCGGGCTCCGGGGTGGCCATGTGCGCAGTCTGGCACAGCGGCGACGGCCCGCTCAGGCGCCCGGACCCGTGCCCCGACCCTTGCGCGGGCCGGCCGAGCGGTGCCGGGCCGGCGGGCTCAGGCGGCCGGGGCGCGCAGCGGCCGCAGCGTCTGCTCGATCGTGACCAGCTCGTCGAGGACCGCCTTGGCCGCTCCGCTCATCACCTCGTTGGGCACGATGCGCTGCTCGTCGTCGAGGAACTGCTGCACGAAGGGGATCGCCACGGCCTCCGGGATGGGGAACATCCGCAGGGTGGTCACCACCTGCTTGGCCATCTGCACCGACCGGGTGCCGGCGGAGACGCCGCCGTAGGAGACGAACGCGACCGGCTTGTAGGCCCACTCGTGATGCAGGTAGTCCAGCGCGTTCTTGAGGATCGCCGGCATGCCGTAGTTGTACTCGGGCGTGACGATCACGAAGGCGTCGGCGGCCTCGACGCGCTCGCTCCATGCCCTGGTGTGGTCGTGCTCGTACTGCCGCAGGCGCGGGTGGCTGGGCTCGTCGAAGAAGGGCAGCGCGATCTCGGCCAGGTCGACGAGGTCGACCTCGAAGCCGCCGTGCTGCTCGGCCACCGAGGCGAACCACTGGGCCACCGGCAGGGCGACGCGGCCCGGACGGTTGCTGGCGACGATGACGGCGAGACGCGGCATGTGGATTCCTCCAGGGATCGGGGTCGTGCAATCTTCAACATCCCCGGTGCTGGATCTGTTCCAAACCTGCCGCGGCGTTCCGGTCAGCGCCCCGGCACGACCTCAGAGCGAGCCGCGGAGCACCTCGTACGCCGGGTCACCCGGGTCGATCAGCTCGTAGTGGCCACAGTCGAGCTCGCGCAGGCGGATCCACGGGTGCCGCTGCAGCAGGCGCCGGCTGAGCGTCACCGGCACCTCGTCGTCACGGGTGCCGTGCAGCACGACGACCTCTGCCGTGGGCCTGGTGCTGAGCCGCACCATCGGGTCGGCCGGCGCGTAGTCGACCACGTCGGGCTCGCCGCCCATGAAGGCCTGCGTCGCCCGAGCGCCGAGCCCGAGCCGGGCCGCCTCGGCGAGGTCGCACACCGGCGCCAGCGCGACGACGCGGTCGCAGCTGACCTCACCGGCCAGCCAGAGCCCCAGGTGGCCTCCGGCGCTGTGACCCACCAGCGTGGTCCGGGCCGGCACGACGTCGACCGCCGCCAGCAGGCCGGGCAGGGCGGTGAGGGCCCGTCGTACGTCGTCGCAGGTGGTCGGCCAGCCGCCACCGTCGCCGACCCGGCGGTACTCCGGGGTCGCCACCACGTAGCCGTCCTCGGCCAGCTGCCGCGCCAGCGGGCGGGTGTGCCGGCGGTCCCACGCCGCCTTCCAGAAGCCGCCGTGGACCAGCACCACGAGTTGCGTGCCGCCACCCGAGGTGTGGCGAGCCGTGGCCGCCGCCGGCAGGTGCACGTCGATCACCGCGTCGGCGTGGTCGCCGTAGCGGAGCACGGCGTCGGGCAGCTCGGTCATGGCAGGCACCGTAGCCGCGTCCGGGGGCGGGTCTAGGGTGAGGGCCATGACGAAGTGGGAGTACCTGACCGCGCCCGTGCTGGTGCACTCGACCAAGCAGATCCTGGACAACTTCGGCTCCGACGGCTGGGAGCTGGTGCAGGTGGTGCCGGGGATGAACCCCGAGAACCTGGTCGCCTACTTCAAGCGCCCGATCGAGTCATGAGCACCCCCGAGGAGAAGCTGGCCGAGCTCGGGCTCGCCGTACCGGACGTGGCGAAGCCGGTCGCCGCCTACGTGCCGGCGGTGCGGTCGGGCAACCACGTCTACACCTCGGGCCAGTTGCCCATGCGCGGAGGCGAGCTGATGCTCACCGGCAAGGTCGGAGGCGAGGTCACCCAGGAGCAGGCCACCGAGTGCGCCCGCCAGTGCGGCCTGAACGCGCTCGCCGCGGTGCGAGCCGAGATCGGGGAGCTTGCTGCCGTCAAGCGGATCGTGAAGGTGGTCGCCTTCGTCGCCTCGACCCCGGACTTCACCGGGCAGCCGCTGGTGGCCAACGGAGTCTCGGAGCTGCTCGGCGAGGTCTTCGGCGACGCCGGTCGGCACGCCCGCTCGGCCGTCGGGGTGCCGGTGCTGCCCCTCGACGCCCCGGTCGAGGTCGAGCTGGTGGTCGAGGTCTGATGCCTCGGGTGGTGCTTCCCGAGGCGCTGGTGGAGCAGGCCCGCGAGTTCGCCGCCGGGGATCGCGCCCCGGCCGAGCCGCGCAACGCCGCCACCGTGCTGCTGCTGCGCAACGCGTCCCGGGGCCTCTCGGTCTACCTGCTGCGTCGGCAGCACACGATGGCCTTCGCGGGCGGCATGGTCGTCTTCCCCGGCGGCGGCGTCGACCCGCGCGACTTCGACGCCTCGGTCGCGTGGGCGGGGCCGTCGATCGAGGAGTGGGCCACCCGCCTGGGTGTCGACGAGGCGAATGCCCGCGCCCTGGTCTGTGCCGCGGTGCGCGAGACCTTCGAGGAGTCCGGGGTGCTGCTGGCCGGCCCCTCCGAGCACGACGTGGTCGCCGACACGACCGGTGAGGACTGGGAGGCCGACCGGGTCGCGCTGGAGAGGCGGGAGCTGGCGTTCACCGAGTTCCTCACCCGCCGTGGGCTGGTGCTGCGCACCGACCTGCTCGGGGTCTGGTCGGCCTGGCTGACCCCGGTGTTCGAGCCGCGCCGCTACCGCACCTGGTTCTTCGTCGCCGAGCTGCCCGCCGGGCAGCGCACCCGCGACGTCTCCACCGAGTCCGACGCGGTCGCCTGGTCGCCGGTGATGGGCGCGGTCGAGGCCGTCGAGCGCGGTGAGATCGGGATGATGCCGCCGACCTACCTGACCTGCCTCGAGGTCGGCCAGCACGGCACCGCCGAGGAGGTGCTGGCCGCCGCGGCCGCCGGTCGGTCGACCGAGGTCTTCATGCCCGAGCCGGTGCACGAGGACGGCGTGATGACGCTGTCGTTCCCGGAGCGGATGCGGCCGCTGCTCGAGGGCCGCGACTGGTGAGCTGGTCCGGCGGCTCGTTCGGGGAGCGGGCGGTGTGCGTGCTGGCCCCGAACGCGAACCCGATGACGCTCGACGGCACCAACACGTGGGT
>DATDNR010000119.1:0-19399 GCA_036518175.1 Marmoricola sp. | reverse complement strand
GAAGATGACCGTGCTGCCGAGGGGGTCACCGGAGGGGCTGTACAGCGGGACGAACCGGATGTTCAGGATCACCGGCTCTGCGGCGGGCCGGTTCCATGCCACCTCGCGGACGGTGGAGGCGCGCCGCTCGGCCAGCACGCTGTCGAGGTGCGCGCGCAGCTCGAGAGGCCGGTAGGACACCTCAAGGTCCTGGATGGGGCGTCCGAGGTCACGCGCCGACAGGCCGAAGAGATTGCTGGCGCCGTTGTTGCACATCACCAGCCGGCGCCTGTTGTCCAGCACGATCTGCGCAGCAGCGGAGGACATCAGGGCGGCATACCGGAGCTGGTCATTGGTGCCGTCCTCCGCACTGCCCATCCCGCTGTAGCGGGACCCGATCAGGTGGCCGGCCGGGTTGTCGAGGGCCACCTTGGTGAAGAAGCGTCTCTTGACCTCCAGGGTGCGGAAGAGGCTCTGGTGACCGAGCAGCATCTCGGCCTTGCCGAGGAACAGGACTCCGTCCTGACGCAGCGCGAAGTGGAGACGTTGCAGGATCTGCGCCTGCGTCTCGGCGTTGAAGTACATCAGGGTGTTACGGCAGGCGAGGACGTCGACGTGCGAGATCGGAGCGTCCTGCACCAGGTCGTTGCGCCCGAAGATGACCGACCGGCGCAGCTCCTTGCGGAAGAGGTAGCGCTGTCCGTGCTGCTCGAAGTAGCGCTCCCGCATCTCCTCCGGCACCCCCTCGATCTCCCGCTCGGTGTAGGACGCCTGCCGCGCGATCGCCAGTGCCTCCTCGTCGACGTCGGTGGCGTAGATCTTCACCCGCCGCACGAAGTCCTCCAGGCCCATGGCCTCGGCGAGCACCATGGCGAGCGTGTAGGCCTCCTCCCCACTGGCGCACCCCGCGCTCCAGGCGCGGATGGGCTCGCCCTCGCGGCGGACGAGCAGTTCGGGCACGACCTGCTGGGCCAGATAGGTCCAGGCGTCCCGGTCACGGAAGAAGCCGGTGACATTGATCAGGATCGTGTTGAAGAGGGCGGTGAACTCCTGGGGGTGGACGGCCAGGTAGTCGTGGTACTCGTCGAAGCCGGCGATGCCGGCCACTTCCATCCTGCGCTGCACCCGGCGCATCAGGCTGGGCCGCTTGTAGCCGGTGAAGTCGAAGCCGCGTTCCTCCTTGAGGAAGGTCAACAGCTGCTCGAACTGGGGATCCTGTTCACTGGCCACCGTTCACGCATCCTTCGCTCAGCCACCATCCGCGGCCGGTGCGGGCGGCGATTCCTGCATCATGCCCAGGCCTGAGATGAAGTCCCTCAGCAGCGCCGCCGCGCGACGCGCCTCGTCGGACTCCTGCGAGAACTGGGTTGCACTCAGACTATGGCCCCGCAGGTGCGCCTTGCGGCCGAGGTTCTCGGTGAGTGACGCCTTCTCCTCCAGCGTGCGCAGCGCGACCCAGAGCGCGGACTCCATCGAGGCCGACTGCTGGGCCACCAGGCCGGCCGAGGACCACGCATGACCCACCCGGCACCGGAAACGCGTGAGGCCGCCCTCGTTGATCTCGAACAGGGTGCCGTTGCAGTCCGGGCAGCTCCAGCCGGAGGGCTCCGCGGCCAGTTCCGTGCTGCCGATGGCCTGCGGCTCGAGATTCGCCACACCTGCCTCGAGCAACATCAGCTCGCTGACCGGGGGAGCAGCCGGAGCCTCCTCGCCCACCAGCTCGCTCAGCCGGTCGGCGATCCCCTTGACCGGCAGCACCTCGTCGACGTCGACCGCCGCCATCGCTGCCATCGGCATGCTGGGGTGCAGGGCCTCGGCGGGGTCCTGCACGATCGCGAGCCCGCCCCGCAGCTTCACCGCGAGCATCCCGGCCGCGCCGTCGTCCAGGGCCCCGGAGAGCATCACGCCGATCACCCTGCCGCCGAGCGAGGTGGCGGCAGTGCGGAAGAGCACGTCGACGCTCGGCCGATGGCCGTTCTCGGTGGGACCCTGGGAGAGGGAGACGGCCTCGTCGTACACGACCAGGTGCTGGCCGGGTGGGGCCACCAGGATGTGCCCGGGCTCGAGCACATCTCCGGAGCGTGCGTGCCGGGCCGGCAGGGAACCCACGCGCGACAGGATCTGGGGCAGGGCGCTGGTGCTGTTGGGCGGGACGTGCAGCACCACCAGCATCCGGCCGGCGAAGTCGGCGGGCAGGCCTGCGACCAGCTCCGCCAATGCTTCCACGCCTCCGGCCGAGGCGCCCACCACCACCACGTCGCGGCGGGCCGGTGGCCCTGTTACATCCATGCGCACGCCTTACCCGGCCCGTCCGCCTTCATCCGCGTGCGGCGTCGACGGACCGCCCCTTCATCATCCTGAGCACGCTAGGCGTCGAGGACGAGGCCGGTTAGAGTCCGAGGTCCTCGGGTAGCGGAAAGCCTGAGAAGACCACCGCACGCACCTTGGCGGAGGCAGGCATGAGGGAAGAACGAGGTCAGCCGGTCATCGACCCGGGCGACCTGGGTGCTGAGGTCACCCGCTTTCGCGCCCAGATCGACCGGTTGCGGAGCGACCACCTGGGGTCGCTGCAGTCCGAGGAGCTCTTCGCCGAGCTCGAGACGGCCCATGAGGAGCTGCTGGTCGCCGAGGAGGAGCTCCGCACCCAGCAGGAGGAGCTCGAGCGGCTGGTCCGCCTGCACCGCACCGAGCGCTGGCTGCGTGACCGAGTGGTGGCCATGCTCCCCGTCGCGGTGCTCGTCAGCGACGGGAGCGGGGTCATCCAGACCGCCAACGCCGCGGCCGCGTCGCTGTTCGCCCGCACCGTCGACGACATCACCGGCAAGCCCGTGTTCACCCTCGTCGACCCCACCGATCGGGCCGGCCTGCGTCGGCTACTGGGGCGGAGTGTGTCCGCCGGCAGTGACTTCCGTGCCCTGGTCCGCTGCAGTGCGCACGCCCAGGAGCCGCTGCGGGTCGAAGTCACGGCCACCGTGCTGCAGCGGTCGCAACCATCGACGACCCGGGTGAACTGGGTGTGCCTGCCCGCCGAGGCCCGGCCGGGTTGGCTGAGTGCCGATGAGGGACTTCTCGGTGAGTGCCTGGTCGACCTCGCGCAACGCGGTCTGGCGACCACCGACGTTCCCACCCTGGTCCAGCAGGCTGCCCGGATGTGCCACCGGGCGTTCCCGGTGCAGACCTGGACGAGCATCAGCATGGGCTCGCCGTCGGAGCCACAGCTGCAGGCCAGTGACTCCTCGCACGCGCAGGAGGCGGACGGCGCGCAGCTGATGGTGGGGGCCGGTCCCATGCTCGACGCCTGGCACACCGGTGCCACGGTCAGCGCGGCCGATCTCCACGGCGACGGACGCTGGCCCCAGCTCGCGCGCCAGCTCGGCCCCACCCCGGTGGTCTCGGCCGTGGCACTCCCGCTCGTGGCCGACCAGGAGCGGCTCGGGGTGCTCTCGCTGTACAGCGACGACGCGGCACTGGCCGGTGCGCGGCTGGTCCGCGACGCGGAGCTGCTCGCCACCACCCTGGCCGCCGTGCTCCAGGAGGCGGACGCCAAGGCGGGACTCGCCCGGGTCGCCGACCAGCTGCGCGAGGCGATGCGCTCGCGTGCCGGCATCGAGCAGGCCAAGGGGATCGTGATGGCCGCCCGTCACTGCACACCGGACGAGGCGTTCACGATCCTCGCCGAGATGAGCAGCGCGGCGGGGATCAAGCTGCGGGATCTCGCGCGCTCCATCGTCGAACAGCAGCAGCACGAGGACTGATCCCGGCGTACGGCTGCCGTGATCGCGAATCGCGACGAAATCCGGCGAAAATCGTGCGCGCCGAACTGTTTTATCGTTCCATGGTGAGGGGAATCACATGACAGGGGCGTGTGAGTCATCTTGGGAGAGATGGAGGGAAAGATGTGCAGCCACTCGCCTGCGTGCCCTGGCACGAATGACCAGGACTGCTGCAAGGCCCACACCGTGGCCGACCACTCCGAGCAGGGCTGGTGCCTGCTCTGCAACGGGGTGATCCTCTTCGACGACGGTTCCTACCTGGCGCCGGACGGCCACGTCGAGCCCATCCCGGTGCTGCAGGCCTGAGCCGCCTGCAGCACTCGGGACACCCGGCCCCGACGGGCCGGAACCGCGGTCCGTCAGGACCGTCGCGGCACAATGCCCGGTGTGGACGACGCAGCCGCTGCCCAACACCTGCAGGCCATCGACGAGGTGCTCTCGCCCGAGGGCTGGGCCTACGCCTCCTCGGACCCCGTCGACACCGACGACCCCGGTCGCTTCCACGCACTCTTCGGCCGCGACTCGCTGATCTTCGGCCTCCAGGTGCTCCCGGTCCGGCCCGAGGTGGCCACGGCCACGCTGCGCTCGCTCGCCGCACTGCAGGGACGGACAGACGACCCGGAGACCGAGGAGCAACCCGGCCGCATCATCCACGAGTACCGTCCCGAGGCTCCTGAGTGGCTGGTGGCGGCCCAGTGGCCGGTGCGGGACGGAGAGCTGCGCTACTACGGCACCTCCGATGCGACCTCCTGGTTCCTCGTCGTGCTCGACGCCACGGCCGACGCCGCGCTGCAGGCCGAGCTCGCCGACGCCCGGGCGGCCGCCGCCGGCTGGCTCGAGCAGGCACTGCGCGACGGTGGCGGCTTCGTCCGCTGCGGGCCGCGGCGGCACCCCGGTGGTCTGGTCCAGCAGGGCTGGCGCGACGCGAGCGCCCCGGGCCGCGACGACCACGGCGGCGGCATCGTCCGCGAGGACGGCAACCCTCCCGAGCCGCCCCTCGCCGACGCCGACTCCCAGGCCGTCGCGGTCGCAGCCCTCGACGCGCTCACCCGCCTCGACCCGCAGAACGCCCGCAAGTGGCGCGACGCCGCGACCGGCCTGCGTGACCGGGTGCGCAAGGCGTTCCCGCCCGACGTGATGGCCCTCGAGGCCGGCGACGTGCCGGTGCACGGAGCGGGCTCCCAGCTCGGCTGGCTGCTGTGGGCCGACGTCCTCGACGATGCCGGCCGGGAGGCGGCCGTCGAGCGACTCACCGCACCCGACCTGCTCACCGACCACGGCGTGCGCACGCTGGCCTCGACCCATCCGGGATTCCTCCCGCACGGCTACCACCGCGGTGCGCTGTGGCCCTTCGACAACTGGCTGACCTGGGGCGGGCTGCACGCCGCAGGCTCCACCCTCGGCGCAGCGCGGGTGCGCGACGGCGTACGCCGGGCCCTCGACCAGCTCGGCCGCTACCCCGAGCTCTACGCCGTCTCGCCGCTGGGCCAGCTCGCGCCGGTGCCGATCGCCAACAAGGTGCAGGCCTGGACCGTCGGCGCGATGGTCGCCTTCGACCACGACTGGGACGGCCGACCGCACCGCGTGCGCGCCTCGTAGGCTCGACGCCGTGGACGAGTTCACCGGCTTCCCCGTCGCCGCGCTGGACTTCTACGACGACCTGGAGATGGACAACACCCGGTCGTTCTGGGAGGCCCACAAGCAGGTCTACACCGAAGCGGTGCGTGCGCCGATGCTGGCACTCACCGAGGCGCTGGCCGCCGAGTTCGGGCGGGCCAAGGTGTTCCGGCCCTACCGGGACGTGCGCTTCGCCAAGGACAAGACCCCCTACAAGACCCACCAGGGCGCGTTCGTCGCGCTGGCCCCCTCGACCGGCTGGTACGTCCAGGTCAGCGCACCCGGGGTACGGGTGGGGGGCGGCTTCTACCGCGCCGAGAGCGCCGACCTGGCACGCATCCGCGCCGCCATCGACGACGAGCGCAGCGGCACCGAGCTCGCGGCCCTGCTCGCGGAGCTCGCCGGTGCGGGGCTCGAGGTGGGAGGCGAGCAGCTCAAGCGCCCGCCGCGGGGGTACGACGCCGCGCACCCGCGCGTCGACCTGCTGCGGCACAAGTCGCTCAGCGTCGGCCGCGACTACGGCTTCGACGAGGTCATCCACACCCCGAAGCTGCTGGACCTCGTCCGTGAGGACTGGCGGCGGATGCGCCCGCTGGTCGAGTGGGTCGCGGCCCGGGTGGACCCGCTGACCGACCCGACGCGGAGGCGCTGAGCCGCCACCGGCGGCGTGCGACGATCGGACCATGCGGGAAGTCGAGATCGACCCGATCTCCCTGGACCGGCTGGCGAGCCTGCTCAGTGTCGAGCGCGCCGGACGCCTGGCCGACTTCGCCGCGCTCGCCCGCGACCTCTTCGCCGACCCGGTGGTGTGGAACGTCAGCTCCACGGCCTCCGGGGGCGGCGTCGCCGAGATGCTGCAGACGCTGCTCGCCTACGGGCGCGGCGCCGGGGTGGACACCCGCTGGCTGGTGCTGGACGCGACACCGGACTTCTTCGCGATCACCAAGCGGATCCACAACCTGCTGCACGGGTCCCCCGGAGACCGGGGACCGTTGGGCGACGCCGAGCGGTCGACGTACGACGAGGTGCTGGCCGCCAACCTCGCCGAGCTGGTCGAGCTGGTCTCCCCCGGCGACCTGGTGCTGCTCCACGACCCGCAGACGGCGGGCCTGGTCCCCGCCCTGCGCCGCACCGGGGCCCACGTCGTCTGGCGCTGCCACGTCGGCCGCGACGACGGCAACGAGTTCACCGAGCACGCCTGGAGCTTCCTGCGGCCCTACGTCACCGAGGCCGAGGCGCTGGTGTTCAGCCGGCGGGCCTATGTGCCCGACTGGGTCCCCGAGTCGGCGTGCCGGATCATCGCCCCGTCGATCGACCCCTTCAGCGCCAAGAACACTCCGCTCAGCGGACGCGAGGTGCGCGCCACCCTGCGCCGCGCCGGGCTCGTCGACCTCCCCGGCCCCAGCCGGGAGATCGCCTTCCGCCGGCGCAACGGCGCGACCGGACGGGTACGCCGGCACGAGCGGATCTACCTGACCGACGGGATGGTTCCCGGCGACGCCCGCTACGTGCTCCAGGTCAGCCGCTGGGACAGGCTCAAGGACATGGGCGGGGTGCTCACCGCGTTCACCGGGCACCTCGACTCGATGCCCGACGACGTGCACCTGGTGCTGGCCGGCCCGGAGGTGACCGGGGTCGACGACGATCCCGAGGGTGCCCAGGTGCTGGAGGAGTGCCTCGGCATCTGGCGCACGCTGCCCGCGCGGGCCCGCGGTCGGGTGCACCTCACCGCGCTGCCGATGGACGACGTCGACGAGAACGCCCACCTGGTCAACGCGCTGCAGGCGCAGGCAGCGCTGGTCGTGCAGAAGAGCCTCGTCGAGGGCTTCGGGCTGACCGTCACCGAGCCGATGTGGAAGGCCCGGCCGGTGGTCGCCTCCGGAGTCGGTGGCATCCAGGACCAGATCGTCGACGGGGAGAGCGGCCTGCTGGTGCGCGACCCGACCGACCTCACCGCGTTCGCCGACGCGTGCGTGAAGGTGCTGGCCGACCCGGGCCTGGGCGAGCGGCTCGGGCTCGCCGCCCGCGAACGGGTCCGTGAGCAGTTCCTGGGCGACCGGCAGCTGATCCAGTACGTCGAGCTGTTCGGGGGCCTCCTCGCCGCGGCCGACGGCCCCCGCTGAGGCCGTTGTGGTCAGTGCGGGCGCCAGGCGTCCTCGTCACTGGTGCGGGCGGCGACCTCCTCGGGAAGCTCCTTGTCGACCAGCGACTCGATGGTGACCCGCTCGAGCACCTCGCGCAGGCTGCTGCGTGCGGCGATCCAGACGTGCTGGAGCGCATCGGCGGAGGCGTTGTAGGAGACGGCCTCGGGACGGAGGCCGTAGACACTGACCAGCGGCCCGTCCACGGCGCGGATCACGTCGGCCACCGTGACGTCGGCGGGCGCCTGCGCCATCCGCCAGCCGCCGGACTGGCCCCGCTGGCTCGCCACCACGCCGGCGCGGCGCAGATCGGCGAGGATCGCCTGCAGGAAGCCGTGCGGGATCTCCTGCAGGCGGCCGATCTCCTCCGCGCTCACCGGCCGGCCGTCATCGCGGCTGGCCATCTCGATGAGGGCTCGCAGGGCGTAGTCGGTCTTGGCGGAAACGCGCACGGCGAGCAGTCTCCCAGACGGGGGCGACGACGTTGCATGGGTCACACCGCAGCGGTGGGCGCGCGTGTCCTTGCCGGATCCCCTTGCACCGCCGCGCAGGGCGAGGCATCATTCAAGTTACCGGCGGGTAGGTAGCGCCGGGACGGCCCGGCCCGGGGCCAGACGCACTCCAGACTGAAAGCGGTGGATGGTGAGCCACTACAAGAGCAACATGCGCGACATCGAGTTCAACCTCTTCGAGGTGCTCGGCCGCGACGAGGTGCTCGGCACCGGCCCGTTCGAGGAGATCGACAGCGACACCGCACGCTCGATCCTCGCCGAGGTCGACCGGCTGGCCCGCGAGGAGCTGGCCGAGTCGTTCGTCGACGCCGACCGCAACCCGCCGGTCTTCGACCCCCGGACGCACACCGCCCCGCTGCCGGAGTCGTTCAAGAAGAGCTACCGCGCCTGGATGGACGCGGAGTACTGGCGGCTGGGCACCATGGCCGAGCTCGGCGGCACCCCGGCTCCCTCCAGCATCAACTGGGCGATGGGCGAGCTGGTGCTCGGCGCCAACCCGGCGCTGTGGATGTACGGCGCCGGCCCGATGTTCGCCGGCGTGGTGCACCGCAACGGCAACGACCGCGACAAGCAGATCGCCCAGCACATCGTCGACCGCGAGTGGAACACCACCATGGTGCTGACCGAGCCCGACGCCGGCTCCGACGTCGGCGCCGGCCGCACCAGGGCCACCCCCAACGACGACGGCACCTGGAACATCGAGGGCGTCAAGCGCTTCATCACCTCCGCCGAGAGCGACCTCGCCGAGAACGTCGTCCACCTCGTGCTGGCCCGCCCGCAGGGCGTCGAGGGCGCCGGCGGCCCGGGCACGAAGGGGCTCAGCCTCTTCATCGTGCCGAAGTACCACTTCGACCTCGAGACCGGCGAGCTCACCGGTGAGCGCAACGGCGCCTACGTCACCGGGGTCGAGCACAAGATGGGCATCAAGGTCTCCAACACCTGCGAGGTCACCTTCGGCGACCCCGGGGTGGGCGGCGGCGAGCCGGCGAAGGGCTGGCTGCTCGGCGAGGTGCACGACGGCATCGCGCAGATGTTCCAGGTGATCGAGAACGCCCGGATGATGGTCGGCAGCAAGGCGATCGCGACGCTGTCCACCGGCTACCTCAACGCGCTGGAGTACGCGAAGTCGCGGGTCCAGGGCGCCGACCTGACCCGGTCCGCCGACAAGACCGCGCCGCGGGTGACGATCACCCACCACCCCGACGTCCGTCGCTCGCTGATGACGCAGAAGGCCTTCTCCGAGGCGATGCGGGCGCTGGTGCTCTACACCGCGACCTGGCAGGACAGGGTGATGATCGCCGAGCACAACGGCGAGCGCGACGAGCTCGCCGAGCGCGTCAACGACCTGCTGCTGCCGATCGTCAAGGGCTACGGTTCCGAGCGTTCCTGGGTGCTGCTCGGCACCGAGTCGTTGCAGACCCTCGGCGGCTCCGGCTTCCTGCAGGAGTACCCGATCGAGCAGTACGTCCGCGACGCGAAGATCGACACGCTGTACGAAGGCACCACGGCGATCCAGGGGCAGGACTTCTTCTTCCGCAAGATCGTCAAGGACCAGGGCAAGGCGCTGGGCCACCTCTCCGAGGAGATCGGTGCGTTCCTGAACTCCGAGGCCGGCAACGGCCGGCTCAAGGTCGAGCGCGAGCTGCTCGCCAAGGCGCTCGACGACTCCAGCGCCCTCGTCGGCTGGCTGATCAACACCCTGATGAGCGCCGACGAGTCGGCCGAGGGCGGCGACATCCGCAACATCTACAAGGTCGGGCTGAACACCACCCGACTGCTGATGGTGCTTGGTGACGTGGTCTGCTCGTGGCTGCTGCTGCGCCAGGCGGAGATCGCGCTGGAGAAGCTCGGCGGGCAGGTGTCGGCCGCCGACAAGGCGTTCTACGAGGGCAAGGTCGCCGCGGCGCAGTTCTTCGCGCGCAACTACCTCCCGCAGGTGGGCGCCGAGCGGGCCATCGCCGAGGCCACCGACCTGTCGCTGATGGAGCTGGACGAGACCGCCTTCTGAGCAGGGGTTTGTCCGGTTTCCGGACGGAAATACTGCCGATGTCGGTAGCCATCGAAGTCAGGAGCGGAAGATGGGCATCGGACTCGGCATCGTGCTGCTCGTGATCGGCGCGATCCTCTACTGGGCTGTCCAGGTGGACATCCCCGGCGTCAGTGACAACACCCTCGGCATCATCTTGATGGTGGTCGGCATCCTCGCGATCATCCTGTCCCTGGTGATCAATCAGCAGCGGACGCGGCGTACCACGGTTGTCGACGACCGCCGTGAGCCGCCCGTGGCGTGAGCTTGTTCCATGGCCTGCTGAGCACGGCCCCGTCGGCGTCCTGGGACGCCGACGGGGCCGCCTGCCTTCGCATAGGCCCGACGCTGTCCCCTTCCCCCCGACAGGAGTGACCCATGGGCATCGGTCTCGGCATCGTGCTCCTCGTGATCGGCCTCATCCTCGGCCTCGGCGCGGTGCACCTGCCGCCAGGCGCCCAGGACTACGTGAACACCTCGACGCTCGGCTGGATCCTGGTCGGTGTCGGTGCCCTCGCGATCATCCTCGTGCTGGTGATGAACCAGCAGCGCACCCGCACCACCCACATCGAGCGGCGCCGCGACGAGCCTCCGCACCGCCTCTGACCGATAGTCCGAGACGTTCGGCCGCCGACACGCCGGGGGAATGCGTCCAAACGTCTCGGACTAACCGGAGAGGGGGAGCTCGAGACGGCGGGCCCCCTCAGCGGTCACGCGCACCGGGATGCCCCAGTCCTGCTGGTGCATCCGGCAGGCGGCGCCCTCCCCCTGGTCGATGTCGCAGGAGGCCGCCCGGGCCGCGACGTGCAGCACCCCATCCCCGACGGCGGGGTCGATGACCACCGTGCGTGCCAGCGCCTCCCCGGCTCCCTCGCCCTCCCTGAGCAGCCCCGGCGGGGTCGCGCTCACGTGCAGCTGGGTCGCCGGCCCGAAGCGGTCGTCGACCTTCTGCCCCGGAGGCGGGTCGAACGCGACCACGAGCTCGAGCCGGCCGCCGGCGATGTCGGTGACCGGTCGCTGAGTGCGGCTGACCGGCCCCGCGACGCGCGTCTCGGCCACGCGTACGGCGGACAAGCGGTGCGCGGTCGACTCCACGACCAGCACCTCCTGCCCCGACACCAGCAGGCCACTGGGCTCGGCCAGTCCCGAGGCCACGGTCGTCAGCTCCCCGGTCGCGGGGTCGTAGCGTCGTACCGCCCCGTTGTAGGTGTCGGCCACCAGCACCGAGCCGTCACCGGCCACTGCCACGCCGAGCGGGTGCTGCAGCCGCGCCTCCTCCCGCCGGCCGTCGCGGAAGCCGAAGTCGAAGAGTCCCTCCCCCACCACCGTGCTCACGGTGTCGCCCTCGACGAAGCGCAGCGACGAGGTCTCGCTGTCCGCGAGCCACAGCCGCGGCCCGTCGACGGCCAGCCCCGACGTCTGGGCGAACCAGGCCTGCCGGAGCGGCCCGTCGAGCAGCCCCTCGTTGCCGGTGCCGGCCGCCACGACGACCTCGCCGGTGCGCGGGTCGAAGGTCCACAGCTGGTGGATGCCGGCCATCGCGACCCACACCCGATCGCGCCACCAGACCACGTCCCAGGGGCTGGAGAGCGCCTCGGTGCCCTCACCCTGCATCCACTGCCGGCCGGTGCCGGCGAGCGGGCGCGTCGCACCGGTGGCCAGCACCACGCCCTGCAGGCGGTGCCCGACCGTGTCGGCGACCACCACGTCGTAACCCACCTCGGCCGCGACGTCGTCGGGCAGCAGGCAGAGCCCGTTCGGCTCGCGGAGCGCGCCGGCCCCGATCACCCGTCGCACCGTGGCCGCGTCGGACTCCAGCTCCACGAGGCGGTCGTGGCCGGCGTCGGCGACGAGGATCCGCCCGTCGGCGAGGCGGACGGCCTTCGCCGGGAAGCGCAGGTCACCGGCCTGCACCGGCGGCGGCACGTACGGCGAGTCCCCCGGCTGGAGCGTCCCCCGGGCACGGTGCTCGGCCACCAGCTCGCCGAGCAGCGCGTCGATCGCGTGCGCGTGGCCCTCGCCGGCGTACTGCGCGACCACGTACCCCTCCGGGTCGACCAGCACCAGCGTCGGCCAGGCTCGCGCGGCGTAGGCCTGCCAGGTGACCAGCTCGGGGTCGTCGAGCACGGGGTGGTGCACGGCGTACCGCTCGACGGCAGCGGCGAGCGCGTCGGGATCGGCCTCGTGGGTGAACTTCGGGCTGTGCACGCCGACGACCACCAGCTCGTCGGCGTACTTCTCCTCCACGGGCCGCAGCTCGTCGAGCACGTGCAGGCAGTTGATGCAGCAGAACGCCCAGAAGTCCAGCAGCACGAAGCGACCGCGCAGCTCACCGAGGTGGAGCTGCGCGCCGCCGGTGTTCAGCCAGCCGCGACCGACCAGCTCGGGCGCGCGGACGCGGGGACGGGTGCTCACGAGGACCCAGTGTCCCTCGCGCGCTCGACACCGGCACGCCGGCCCGGGCGGTCCCGCACGAGAACCCCTCCCGAAGACACCTGCCACGGACGCCGGCACCGGTGCCAATACGCTGTCGGGCATGAGCGACCGGACCCGGCTGTGGGAGTACGTCGAGACCTGGCGCGGCGCCTGCGTCGACTTCCTCACCCTGGGCCGCACGCTCACCGACGAGGAGGCGGCGCTGCCCACCGACCTCCCGGGGTGGGACGTGCACGCCTGCATCGCGCACATCGCCCACCTGGAGTCGGTGCTGGCCGGGCTGCCGCAGCCGGAGGCCACCGTGCCCGAGGGCCTGGCGCACGTCCGCGGCCCGATGGGCGCGTGGACCGAGCAGGGCGTGCTGGCCCGGCGCGGGCGCAGCGTCGCGGCGCTGCTGGAGGAGATCGAGGCCTCGGTGGCCCGCAGGTACGACGCCCTCGAGGCGGATCCGCCCACCGATCCCCGGGCGAGACCCGATCCCGGGTTCCCGGGACTGCCCTGGGACACCGAGACGCTGCTGCGCAACCGGCCGCTGGACGTGTGGATGCACGAGCAGGACATCCGCCGCGCCGTGGACCGTCCCGGCAACCTCGACTCCGCCGCCGCGCGTCACACCATCGGCTACCTCGCCGGCTCGCTGCCGGTCGTGGTCGGCAAGCGGGTCGCGCCACCGGTCGGCACCGTGGTGGCGCTGGAGGTGCCCGACGTCGACGTCGACGTCGCCGGCACGGTGGTGATCGGCGAGGACGGCCGGGCACGAGCGAGCGACGCGGAGCCCGACGTGCGGATCGTGCTCTCCCCGGAGGCCTTCGTGCTGCTGGCCGGTGGGCGCCGGCCGCCGGAGAGGGTCGAGGCGAAGCTCGAGGGCGACGAGGACCTCGGGCGCCGGGTGCTGGCGAAGATGGCCGTCACCCCATGAGCCCGACGCCGGGCGGCCCGGCCGAGGGAGGACCGGCGGCTGCGCTCCGGCCGATCACCGCCGCCGACCACGCCGACGTGCTCGCCCTCAACGACCGGCACGTCGCGCTGCTCGCTCCCCTGGACGAGGCTCGGCTCGTCGAGCTGACCGCGCTGGCCGACCGCGCCGCGATCATCGAGCACGACGGCCGGTTCGCCGGGTTCGTGCTGACGATGAGGGGCGGCACGTCGTACGACTCGGTCAACTACCGCTGGTTCAGCCAGCGCTACGGCGACGCCTTCTACTACCTCGACCGCATCGCGGTGCACGAGGACTTCCGCCGGCACGGGATCGCCAGCGCCGTCTACGACCAGCTCGAGGAGCACGCCCGCACGCTGGCTCCGGTGTTCGCCCTCGAGGTCAACCTCGACCCGCCGAACGAGCCGTCCCTGGTCTTCCACCGCCGCCGCGGCTACCGCCGGGTCGGTGAGCAGGTGGTGGACGACCACCTCGTGGAGCTGATGGTCAAGCAGCTGGGTTGAGCACGGTTAGGCTGCCCGGATGGCCGACCGGATGGGTGCGCGGGCGCTGATCGACCTCGTCCTCGACGAGGGCTCCTGGGTCTCCTGGGACCGGCCACCGGACCGCACCGGCGTCGAGGACGACTACGCCGCGACCCTGGCCCGGGCCGCCGAGCGCGCCGGGGTCGACGAGTCGGTGGTCACCGGCGAGGGGCTGATGCACGGCCGCCGGGTCGCGGTGGTCGCCTGCGAGTTCGGCTTCCTCGCCGGCTCCATCGGTCGCGCGGCCGCTGCCCGTCTCGTGGACGCCATCCGGCGCGCGACCCGGGAGGGCATCCCGCTGCTCGCGGCGCCGACGAGCGGCGGCACCCGGATGCAGGAGGGCACGCCGGCGTTCGTGCAGATGGTGGCGATCTCCGCGGCGCTGGCGGCCCACAAGGCGGCCGGGCTGCCCTACCTGGTCTACCTCCGCAACCCCACCACCGGCGGCGTGATGGCCTCGTGGGGCTCGCTGGGTCACGTCACCGTCGCCGAACCCGGCGCACTGGTCGGCTTCCTCGGCCCGCGCGTCTACGAGGCGCTGTACGGCGACCCCTTCCCGACCGGCGTGCAGACGGCGGAGAACCTCTACGCCCACGGCATCGTCGACGCGGTGCTGCCGCCGGAGGAGATCGCCGGCATCCTCGACCGGGCGCTCGCGGTGCTGCAGGCGCGGCCCGCTGAGGACCTCGCCGACCCCGGGGAGGAGCCGGTCGCGGGCGTCGATGCCTGGGAGTCGATCACCCGGTCGCGCAGGCCCGACCGCCCGGGGGTGCGACGGCTGCTCCGGTACGCCGCCACCGACGTGATCCCGCTCAACGGCACCGGGGAGGGCGAGTCCGACCCGGGACTGCTGATCGCGCTGGCCCGCTTCGGTGACGCGCCCTGCGTCTTCCTCGGGCAGGACCGCCGCGGGCAGACCCAGGCCCACCCGATGGGACCGGGCGCGCTGCGCGAGGCGCGCCGCGGGATGCGGCTGGCGGTCGAGCTCGGGCTGCCGCTGATGACGGTGATCGACACCCCGGGCGCCGCGCTGAGCCCGGAGGCCGAGGAGGGCGGGCTGGCCGGCGAGATCGCCCGCTGCCTGGCCGACCAGGTCGCGCTGCGGGCGCCGACGCTGTGCCTGATGCTCGGCGAGGGCAACGGCGGCGGCGCCCTCGCCCTGCTGCCGGCCGACCGGATCGTGGCCGCCGAGCACGCCTGGCTCTCCCCGCTGCCGCCGGAGGGGGCGAGCGCGATCGTGCACCGCGACACCGCGCACGCCGCCGAGATGGCCCGTGCCCAGCACGTGCGCGCCGTCGACCTGCGCGACCGTGGCATCGTCGACCGGATCGTGGCCGAGCACCCCGACGCCGCCGACGAGCCGGAGGACTTCTGCCGGAGGGTCGGGGCGGTGCTCCGCTACGAGCTCGGCCGGCTGGCGCGCGCCGACGTGGCCTCGCTGGTGGCGACCCGGGCCGAGCGGTTCGCGCGGCTGGGTGGCTGAGCCGGCTGCGTGGTCGGTTTCCCAGGTGAGGAATTCGAACTGCCTCTCCACACAGGGTGCTCCCTGTGTGGAGAGGCAGTTTGGTGAGAGAGGTCGTGCCGCAGCGGTCGGTTTGGGTTCTTAACCTGGGAAACCGGCCCGCGAACCACCGCCCGTCAGAACAACAGCGCCGCCGCCGGGTCCTCCATGATCGCGGCCACGTCGGCGAGGAAGCGCGAGCCCTTCTCACCGTCGATGTGCCGGTGGTCGAAGGACAGCGCCAGCGTGCAGACGTCGCGGACCTCGATCCGCTCGTCGGCGCCGCTGCCGACCACCCAGGGCTGCCGCTTCGCCGCGCCGAAGCACAGGATCGCGGACTCCCCGGGGTTGATGATCGGCGTGCCGGAGTCGACGCCGAAGACGCCCACGTTGGTGATCGTGAACGTCCCGCCGCTCATCTCCGCCGGCTGCGTCTTGCCGGCCCGCGCAGTTTCGGCCAGGGCGCCGAGCGCCTGCGCCAGCTCGAGGAGCGACAGCTGGTCGGCCTCCTTGATGTTGGGTACGACGAGGCCGCGGGGCGTTGCTGCGGCGATGCCGAGGTTCACGTAGCCCTTGTAGACGATCTCCTGGGCCGCGGCGTCCCACCAGGAGTTGATCTCCGGAGTCCGCCGCATCGCCAGCATCGCCGCACGGGCGAGCACCAGCAGCGGCGAGACGCGCACGTCGCGGAACTCCCGGCGGGCCCGCAGCCGCTCGCAGAACTGCATCGTCGCGGTGACGTCGACGGTCACCCACTCGGTCACGTGCGGCGCGGTGAAGGCCGACTCGACCATCGCCTGGCCCATCATCTTGCGCACGCCCTTGATCGGCTCGCGCCACTCCCGCTCGCCGCGGTGCACGTGCCCGGCGGACGTCGGCGCCGGAGCCGCAGCCCCCGAGGCGGCCGCCTGCACGTCCTCGCGCGAGACCGTGCCGTTCGGCCCCGACGGGGACAGCGAGCGCAGGTCGACGCCGAGGTCGCGGGCCAGCTTGCGCACCGGCGGCTTCGCCAGCACCCGGACATCGCCGTTGCCGTCCCGCGGCTCGGCGGCGCGTGCCGCCGGCGCCGGCACCGGCTCCTCCTCGGCCGGGGCCTCGACCGCAGCGGCCTCGGCCCCACCGGGCGCGAAGGCTCCCTGCAGCTGCGTCTGGGTCGCCGACCCGGCCGTGCTGGCCGGGGTGGCCCGCCCCTTGCGGGGCCGCCGCTGGGCGACCGACTCCCGCGGGCCGTAGCCGACCAGCGTGCTGTTCTGCCCCTCGGCGGGCGGCACGTTGGTGTCGATCACCTCGTCCACCGCCGGCGCGGCGGGTGCCTGGGCAGGTGCCTGGGCAGGTGCCTGTGTCTGGCCGGACGGCTCGGCACCCGGCTCGCCCGCTGCGGCGCCGGCACCGATCCGGATGATCGGCGTACCGACCGCCACGGTCTCGCCCTCGGGCACCAGCAGCTCCTCGACGGTGCCGGCATAGGGCGAGGGCAGCTCCACCAGCGACTTCGCGGTCTCGATCTCCACGACGATGTCGTTGATCTCGATCGTGTCGCCGACCTTGACCTTCCAGCTGACGATCTCGGCCTCGGTCAGGCCCTCACCGACGTCGGGCAGCTTGTACTCAGAAGACATCCACGCGCCTCTCAGAAGTCGAAGGTGCGGTCGACGGCGTCGAGCACCCGGTCGAGGTCCGGGAGCCACTCCTCCTCGATGCGCGCCGGCGGGTACGGCGTGTCGAAACCACCGACCCGGAGCACCGGCGCCTCGAGGGAGTAGAAGCACTGCTCGGTCACCCGGGCGGCGACCTCTGCGCCCATGCCGAGGTTGACGTGCGCCTCGTGTACGACGACCGCGCGGCCGGTGCGGCGCACCGAGTCGTAGACCGGACCCATGTCGAGCGGCGAGAGCGTGCGCAGGTCGATCACCTCGACGGAACGTCCCTCCTGCGCAGCGGCCTCGGCAGCGGCCAGACAGGCCTTGACCCGGGGTCCGTAGGCGACCAGCGTCACGTCGGTGCCGGGCCGGACCACCCGCGAGGCGAAGAGCGGCAGCGGGGTGGCCGCCTCGTCGAGCTCGGCCTTGTCGGCGTGGTACTGCCGCTTCGGCTCCAGGAAGATCACCGGGTCGTCGCAGCGGATCGCCTGCTGGATCATCCAGTAGCCGTCGACCGGGTTGGAGCAGGCGACCACCTTCAGGCCGGGGGTGTGTGCGAACTGCGCCTCCGGCGACTCCGAGTGGTGCTCGACCGCACCGATGCCCCCACCGAACGGGATCCGCACCACGATCGGCATCTTCACCTTGCCCTGGGTGCGGAAGTGCATCTTCGCGACCTGACTGACGATCTGGTCGTAGGCGGGGTAGACGAACCCGTCGAACTGGATCTCGCAGACCGGGCGGTAGCCGCGGATCGCGAGGCCGACAGCGGTGCCGAGGATGCCGGACTCCGCGAGTGGGGTGTCGATCACCCGGTCCTCGCCGAAGTCCTTCTGCAGCCCGTCGGTGATCCGGAAGACGCCGCCGAGCCGGCCGACGTCCTCACCCATGACGAGGACCTTCTCGTCCTCCTCCATCGCCTTGCGCAGCCCGGCGTTGAGCGCCTTCGCGAGCGTCACCTTGCTCATGCCGAGACCTCCTCTCCCTCGAAGGACGACAGGTAGGCCGCGAAGCCGTCGCGTTCGGCGACCAGCTCGTCGGTCTGCTCGACGTAGACCTGGTCGAAGACCGACAGCGGGCTCGGGTCGGGCAACGCCTTGCAGCCCTCGCGCAGGTGTGCGCCGAGCTGGTTGGCCTCCTCGGTGACCGAGTCGAAGAACTCCGGGTCGGCGAGGCCGTTGCGCTTGAGGTAGGCCTCGACCCGGGCGATCGGGTCCTTCAGCTTCCAGTGCTCCACGTCGGCGCTCATCCGGTAGCGGGTCGGGTCGTCGGTCGTGGTGTGCGCGCCCATCCGGTAGGTGTAGGCCTCCACGAAGGTCGGACCGCTGCCCTCCCGGGCCCGGTTGAGCGCGGCCTGGGTGACGGCGTAGCAGGCCAGGACGTCGTTGCCGTCGACGCGCACGCCCGGGAAGCCGAACCCGAGCGCCCGCTGGTAGAGCGGGATCCGGCTCTGCCGCTCGATCGGCTCGGAGATGGCCCACTGGTTGTTCTGGCAGAAGAACACCACCGGGGCGTTGTAGGAGGCGGCGTAGACGAAGGCCTCGTTGACGTCGCCCTGCGACGAGGCGCCGTCACCGAAGTAGGCCACCACGGCGGTGTCGCGCTCGGGGTCACCGGTGCCGACCGCACCGTCGCGCTGGACCCCCATGGCGTAGCCGGTGGCGTGCAGCGTCTGCGCGCCGATCACGATGGTGTAGTTGCCGAAGTTGGCCTCGCGCGGGTCCCAGTTGCCCTGGTCGACACCGCGGAAGAGCCCGAGCAGCCGCAGCGGGTCGAGCCCGCGGCACCAGGCGACGCCGTGCTCGCGGTAGGTCGGGAAGACGTAGTCCTGCGGGCGCAGCGCCCGGCCGGAGCCCACCTGCGCGGCCTCCTGGCCGAGGAGCTGGGCCCAGATGCCGAGCTCCCCGTGGCGCTGCAGCGCGGTGGACTCGGTGTCGATGCGCCGGGTGAGCACCATGTCGCGATAGAAGCCACGGATCGCCTCGACCTCGTCCTGCCCGTCGGGCGGGACGAAGGAGAAGTCACTGTGCTCGATGCGCTCGCCCTCGGGGGTGAGCAGCTGGATCAGCTCGGGTCCGCCGTCCTGCTGGGACGGTCCGAACACCTCGACGAGGTCAGGTCCGAAGTCGGGACCGGGGTCGGGACTCATCGACACTCCTGTTGTCCGGGCGACCGGCGGGGTCTCCGCTGTCGCGTGGGCGAGCCGGGAGCGACGTACGACGACGGGGGTGGTGCCACCGCAGGCCGTCCCGGGGTTGGGGGTGCATCACCGCTGTGAACGGGGCCACATGGTGACCCACACGGTACCGGGCA
>DATDNR010000118.1:0-25250 GCA_036518175.1 Marmoricola sp. | reverse complement strand
GGCTGCGTGACCACCCCCCGCGCAACCTCGTCCCGGAGCCCGGCGGGCTGCTCCACCGCAGCTTCGGGCAGCTGTTCACCACCCTGCGCCAGATGCGCCGGTACCCGATGACGCTGACCTTCCTGGTCGCCTTCCTCTTCTACAACGACGGCATCCAGACCGTCATCAACACCTCCTCGACCTACGGCTCCAAGCAGCTCGGCTTCGGCAACGGCGTACTGATCGCGACGATCCTGATGATCCAGTTCGTCGCCTACTTCGGGGCGCTGCTGTTCGGCCGGCTCGCTCGGCTCTACGGCTCCTACCGGTGCATCCTGGGGGGCACGTTCGGCTGGATGGCGATCGTGGTGACGGCGATGTTCCTGCCCCGCAAGAACGTCGTGACCTTCCTGCTGGTCGCGGTCGCGATCGCCATCGTGATGGGCGGCACCCAGGCGCTCTCCCGGTCGTTCTTCAGCCTGCTGATCCCCCACGGCCGCGAGGGCGAGTACTTCGCGCTGTACAACGCCTGCGAGCGCGGCACCTCGTGGTTCGGCACCCTGCTCTTCGGCCTGGTCTTCCAGCTGACCGGCTCCTACCGACCCGCGATCGTCGCGCTGGTGGTGTTCTTCGTGCTCGGTGCGTTCTTCCTGCACCGGCTCGACCCGGTCCGCGGCATCCGCGAGGCCGGCAACCGGCTGCCGCGGGCGGTGTGAACCAGGCGCTCGCAGGCCGGCCGCCGCCGGAGGAGCATGCTCTCCGCCGTTTCGGGGAATCTTCACCTGGTGCCGGTCGTTCACACGTCCGAGCGCCCACCGGCGCGTCATGGACGGCTTGCTCGAACGTCTGTGGAGTAGTACGCAAGAGATGCACGTCCCGGCTCCCCACCACCATCGAGGGGGCCGGCACGGCGGATTGGGGTGAGGTACCCATGGGAGAGCGCACGCTGCGAGGCGCCCGGCTCGGAGGCCAGAGCTTCGAGGACGAGCGGGGCATCGAGTTCGCCGCCCGGCAGCAGGTCGGCTACGCGTGCCCGCAGGGGCACACGTTCGAGATCACGATGTCGGTCGAGGCGGAGGTGCCGGCGACCTGGGAGTGCCCACGCTGCGGCGCCGAGGCGCTGAGCACCGCCGGCATCAAGCCGGAGGAGAAGGCCGAGAAGCCGGTGCGCACGCACTGGGACATGCTGCTCGAGCGCCGCTCCATCAAGGAGCTCGAGGACATCCTCTCCGAGCGGCTCGAGCTGCTCCGCGAGGGTGAGATCGGTCCGGCGCACCTGCACCGGCCGCGCAAGAAGAAGGCCTCCTCGCGCAGCTGACCCGGCCCTCCAGCCGGACGTCAGTCGACGACGTCGCCCCGGACCACGTCTGGTTCGGGGCGCTGTCGCGTCCGGGCCCCGTAGCCGGTGGAGGCGCCGCCGACGCTGCCGACGACCACCAGGCGCCGGCGCAGGAAGCCGGCGAGCACGCGGCGGCCCAGCGGCCGGGTCAGCGGCAGGATGCACAGCACGCCGAAGATGTCGGAGACGAAGCCGGGGGTCAGCATCAGCGTGCCGCCCACCACGATCAGCGCCCCGTCGGCGAGCTCGGTGGCGGGCATCCGCCCCTCGGTGAGGGCCTGGCGCAGCGCTCGCCAGGCACGCCCGCCCTCACGCTTGATCAGCCAGGAGCCGAAGATGCTGTCGGCGATGAGCAGGGCGATGGTCCACCACGCGCCGATCACCTGGCCGATCTGGATGATCACGTAGATCTCCACCAGCGGCACCAGCACGAAGGCGACCAGCAGCAGCCACCACGGAAGACGTCGTCTCATCGTCCACCCCTCTCAGCAGGTGCAACGACCCGCGACTGCGGAATGTTTCACCCGCGGTCCGGGCGCCGCAGCCGGCCGACCCGTTCGGCCAGCCCCCACCGCGTGATCCGCCACAGCGACTCGGCGGCGATCCGCGGGGTCATCTTGGAGGTGCCGCGCACCCGCTCCACGAACTCGATCGGCACCTCGACGACCCGCATCCCCGCACGCAGCGCGCGGTAGGCGAGGTCGGTCTGGAAGACGTAGCCCTGCGACCGGACGTCGGTCAGGTCGATGCCCTGCAGCGTCGTACGCCGGAACACCCGGTAGCCGGCCGTCGCGTCCCGGACCGGGATGCCGAGCAGCACCCGGGTGTAGAGGTTGCCGCCCACCGAGAGCGCCCTGCGGTGCGGGGGCCAGTTCACCACGCTGCCGCCCGGCACCCAGCGCGACCCGATCACCAGGTCGGCGTCGCGCAGGGCCTCGAGCAGCAGCGGGAGCTGCTCGGGCCGGTGCGACCCGTCCGCGTCCATCTCACCGATGACGTCGTAGCCGGCGTCCAGGGCCACCGCGAAGCCGGCCAGGTAGGCCGCTCCCAGCCCCTCCTTGCCCTGCCGGTGCACCACCCGGACGGCCGTGTCCGCCGCGGCCAGCTGGTCGGCGATCGCGCCGGTGCCGTCCGGGGAGGCGTCGTCGACCACCAGCACGTCGGCCTCGGGGACCGCGGCGCGCAGCCGGCCCACCAGCCAGCCCAGGTTGTCCGCCTCGTTGTAGGTGGGCAGCACCATCACGATGCGGCCGAGGTCGGCGAAGCGGGGCCCGGCGGGATCGGGGGCGGGACGGTCGGGCACGACCGGCACCCTAGCCCGAGGGCCTCAGGCAGGGCGGGGGGAGGTGACACCACCCTTCGGACCGTCCGCGCCCCGACCGGCTGCCAGGACCACCGACGTTGTCTACTGGGTCGTGCTCTCCCCCCGTGTTCTCCCGCCCCGCTGCCCACCACCGACCCGGACCCAAGGGGCACCCGCACCGCGGTTTCCGGCGAGGCCCTCCTGAGCCGCTTGAGGGGCGAACGAGGCGATCTGCCTGGAGGAACCCGAGCACCCTCCTTGATCGCGGCACCCACTGTCAAGAAGCCGCTGACCTGCGCAAACACGTAAAACCGCAGGTCAGCCCGGGTTACTGAGCGGAGAACTCTTCGTGCCCGCGTCGGCGTGTCGCGCACGACACGCGGGAGCAGTGGTGTTAATGCCCCGGAACGACCACGGTGCCGGTCGCGGTCGTGGCGATGATCGGCTCGTCGAGCATCCGCGCCGCGGAGGCGGAGACCTCCGGGGCGCCGCGGCCGACCACGGTGGCGGTGAACGCCACCACCCGCGACCGCGAGCCGACCCTCACCAGCTCGGCGCTCACCTCCAGGACGTCGCCGGCGCGGACCGGGGCCCGGAACTGCACGTCGGAGTACGACGCGAAGAGCCCCTCGTCGCCGTCGGTGCGGATGCACAGCTCGGTGGCCACGTCGCCGAAGAGCTGGAGGGAGTAGGCGCCGTCGACGAGGTTGCCGGCGTAGTGGGCGTGGGAGTAGGGCACGTAGCGGCGGTGCACCACGGTGACTCCGGGCTCGGGTCGCTGGCTCATGAGGCGACCCTCGTCTCCGACACGATCCGGTGCACGAGGTAGCTGGCGACCTCACCCGGCGTGGTGCCCCGGGTGAAGACGCGGTCGACGCCGAGCTGCTCGGCCATGGTCTCGTCGAACCGGGGCCCGCCGACGACGAGCAGCGGCCGCCGCGCCGGCGGGAAGGCCTCGCGGAAGGCGGCGGACATCTCCCGGGTGTTGAGCACGTGCGCGTCACGCTGGGTGACGACCTGGGAGACCAGCACCGCGTCGGCCTTCTCGGCCACGGCCCGCTCGACGAGCTGGGGCACCGAGACCTGGGCGCCGAGGTTGACCACCTTGAGCTCGCGGTAGTACTCCAGGCCCTTCTCCCCGGCGAACCCCTTGATGTTGAGGATCGCGTCGATGCCGACGGTGTGGGCGTCCGTGCCGATGCACCCTCCGACGACGACCAGTCGCCGCCGCAGTCCCCGCTTGATCTCGGCGTTGACCTCCTTCGGGGTCAGCAACGGGTAGTCCCGCTCCACCACCTCGACCTTGCTGGTGTCCACCAGGTGGTTGACCCGGCCGTAGACGACGAAGAAGGTGAACTCCGGTCCCATCGCCTTGCTGTGCACGACCAGGGCGGGGTCCATGCCCATCTTGTTGGCCAGCTGGGCGGCGGCACCCTCGGCGACCTTCGAGTGCGGCAGGGGCAGCGTGAACGACAGCTGCACCATCCCGTCGCCGGTGGTGTCGCCGTAGGGCCGGACGATGGTCACTGCTCCTCCTCCAGGATCTCGCTCGCCGGGTTGTAGTAGGCCGCCGACTTCCGGGCCACCCCGTCGAGGCCCTTGCCGGCGTCCGCCGGGCGGCGCATCAGCCCGAAGGTGCCGTCGGCGATGGCGTCGAGCAGGCCGTGCTCGTGGTCGACGATCTGCTCCAGCAGGTCGATGCTCTCGTCGAGCACCTGGTGGGCCCGTTGCACGATGAAGCCGTCGGGCCTGGGCACGAAGTCCTCGTGCAGGTTGCCCGCCGCGTTGAGCACGTAGCGGACGTTCTGCAGCGCCAGGTCGCGGTCGGAGAGCCACGGCGTCACCACCGCCTCGGTCATCATCCCCACCAGCAGGATGCCCTGCCCGGTGAGCGCGCCGGCGAGGTTGAAGAAGCCGTCGAGCAGGTAGCCGCGGAAGACGTCACCGGTCATGTGCCGGGTCGGCGGCATCCACTTCAGCGGCGCCCTGGGGAAGAGCTCCCGGGCCAGCAGCGCGTGGGCGAGCTCCATGCGGAAGGAGTCGGGCAGGTCGGGGTCGATCTCGAAGGCATGGCCCAGCCCGAGCTGCCAGTCCTCGAGGCCGGCCTCCTTGGCGAAGTACTCGTTGAGCAGCTGGCTGGTGGTCACGGTGTGCGCCGCCTCCACCGCGTCGGCAGTGGTGAGGTAGTTGTCCTCGCCGGTGTTGATGATGATGCCGGCTCGCGCGTGCACCTGTCGGCTGAAGCGCTGGTCGACGAAGGTGCGCACCGGGTTGATGTCGCGGAAGAGGATCCCGTACATCGAGTCGTTGAGCATCATGTCGAGCCGCTCCAGCCCCGCCAGCGCGGCGATCTCCGGCATGCACAGGCCCGAGGCGTAGTTCGTCAGCCGCACGTAGCGGCGCAGCTCCTTGCTCGACTCGTCGAGCGCTGCCCGCATCAGCCGGAAGTTCTCCTGGGTGGCGTAGGTGCCGGCGAAGCCCTCGCGGGTGGCTCCCTCCGGGACGTAGTCGAGCAGCGACTGCCCGGTCGACCGGATCACGGCGATCACGTCGGCGCCCTCGCGGGCCGCCTGCTGCGCCTGCGGGATGTCCTCGTAGATGTCGCCGGTGGCCACGATCAGGTAGATCCACGGCTGGCGTGGTGCGTCGCCGATCCGGCGGATCATCCGGTCCCGCTCGCGCCGACGGGCGTCGATCCGGCGTACGCCGGCACCCACCGCACGACGCGCCGACGCCCGGGCCCGGGTCGCGTCGCGGCCCTCGGGCAGCCGGAACCGGACCGACCCGGCGGAGGCCTTCTGGGCCAGCGTGAGCAGGTCCTCGGCCTCACCGCGCACGAGGGCGTCCCAGACCGGGAGCGCCGCTCCGTGCTCCAGCGGCACGTCCGCGCGCACCGCGTCGAGGAGCCGGTTGACCCACGGGGTGCCGTCCGGGTCCGCACCGGCGAGCCCGGCCATCCGCAGCGTCGCCCGCTCGACCGAGACGGTCGTGTGCTGCTGGGCCAGCCGGACGATCGGGCGCCCCACCTTGCGCGCCAGCGTGCGCGCCCGGCGCACCGTCGCCGGCTCCAGCTGCAGTCGCCCCTGCGTGCGAGCTGCCATCACTCCTCCTCCTTCGCCACCGTGCGTCCACCGACCACCAGCCGCCGCAGTCGGGGCTCCTGCCCGACGGGCGGCAGCTCGAGGCCGGGATCCCCGACCAGCTCCGCGCACTCCCACACCGCGAGGTGGGCCGGCGCGCCCTCGACCAGGTCACCGGCCTCCTCGTCCAGCCCGGCCCGCCAGCCGCCCCGGGTGTGCGCCCGGAACGCCTCGAGGGGCGTGATCCGCTGGTGCTCCTCGTGGTGCCCGAACGCGGCCGCGATCGCCTGCCAGGGCCGGGCCAGGGTCACCGGCGAGTCCGAGCCGAGGGCCAGCGGGACCCCGGCGCGGGCCATCGAGCCGAGCGCGTTCATGCCGCGCCACCGCTCCCCCAGCCGCTCGGCGTAGGCACCGTCCGGACCGCCCCACATCTCGTCGAACAGCGGCTGCATGCTCGCGGCCACTCCCAGGTCGGCCATCATCGCCACGGCCTCGGGGGACGCCATCTCCACGTGCTCGAGCCGGTGCCGGGCCGCGCGCAGCGCCTCGCGCCCCAGCTCGCGCTCGGCGATCCGGAAGCCCTCGGTCACCTCGGCGATGCCGGCCTCACCGATGCAGTGGAAGCCGGCCTGCAGGCCCTCCCGGGTGCACAGCACGACGTGCTCGGCGATCTCCGATGCGGTCAGGTAGGTGTGCCCGCAGTTGTCGGGCTGGTCGTCGTACGGCGCGTGCAGCGCTGCGGTCCGCGACCCGAGCGCACCGTCGGCGTTGAGGTCGCCGGCCAGTCCGTGCACCCCGAGCCGGCGGGCGGTCTCGACCGCGCCCGCCTCCCCCCAGTAGTAGGTGCCGATGAGCCCCGCGTCCGCGGCCGCCTGGCGGACCACGTCGAGCTCGTACTCCGGTGACAGGTGCGGGGCGGCGTTCTCGTGGAAGGCCGCGATGCCGTGGGCGGCCATCTCGGCCATCGCCGCACGGGCCGCCTCGTAGCGCTGCGCCGGCCCGACCAGGTTGGCCAGCGTCACCGTCACCGCGTGCCGGGCGTCGAGCTCGACCCGGCCGTCCTCCTGGTAGCCGGCGATGCCGGCCAGGCCCGGGACCGCCGCCGCCAGCTCGGAGGAGATCACCGAGGAGTGACACTCGATCCGGTCCAGGCAGACCCGCTTGCCGGGCGCGGCGCGGTCGAGCTCCGCGGCGGTGGGCGCGCGTCCCTCCGGCCAGTCGGTCTCCTCCCAGCCGGAGCCGATGATCACGGTGTCGTCACCGCTGGCACGGGCGTGCGCGGCGACCAGGTCGAGCACCTCGGCCAGCGAGCGGGTGCCGCGCAGGTCGAGCTGGGTCAGCGGGAAGCCGGTGAGCACCGCGTGCATGTGCGCGTCGACGAAGGCCGGCGCCACCAGCGCGCCCCGCAGGTCGACCACCTCGTCGGCGCCGTCGTACGCCGCAGCGGCGTCGTCGTCCCCGACGAAGCAGATCCGGCCGTCCTGCACTGCGAGCGCCGAGGCCGGCCTGGCGCCGGTGTGCACGACGCCGTTGCGCAGCAGCAGGGTGGGCATGCCTAGAGTCTCCTCTCGAAGAGTTCCCGCACGCCCCGGTCACGGCGCAGCAGGTCCATCGCGTAGTCCGCGTGACCCGGAACGTACCCGTTGCCCACCAGCATGGTGACGTCGGCCGCGACTCCCTCCGCGCCCAGCGCGGCGGCGGTGAACGAGGTCGCCATCGAGAAGAAGATGACCGTGCCGCCGTCGGCGGTGGCGAGGATCGCCCCGCCCTCGCAGCCGGGCACGTCGACGCAGACCACGGTGACGTCCGCAGGGCCGCCTGCGGACGTGACCGCCTCGCGCAGGGCCACCGGGTCGCGGGCGTCGGCGACCACGACCGCGTCGGCCAGGCCGGCCTCGCGCAGCAGCTGTGCCTCGGGGTCGAGCGGGACCACCCCGATGGTCCGGCGGGCGCCGGCGTCGCGGGCGGCGGCCAGACTGAGCGACCCCGACTTCCCCGCCCCGCCGACGACCGCGACGACCGGGTCGTCGTACCGCCGCACCACCCGGGCGGTCAGCGCCGGCGCCCCGCAGACGTCCATCACGGCCAGGGAGAGGCCGGCAGGCAGGTCGTCGGGGATGCGCGCGGCGATGCTGCGCCCGAAGAGGATGGCGTAGCCGTCGGCCGGCACCTGCTCGGAGCGGCCGTCCCACCGCTGCAGCCCGTCCTCGATGACCAGCGGCGTCAGCGACAGCGAGACCAGCGTGGCCACCCGGTCGCCGACCGCGAGGCCCAGCGGCGACTGCGGCCCGACCTCCTCCACGGTGCCGACCAGCATGCCGCCCGAACCGGTGACCGGGTTCTGCATCTTGCCGCGCTCGGCGACGATCGCGAGCACCTCGGCGCGCACGGCCGTGCCGTCGCCGTGGTGCTTGCCCTCCAGCTGCCGGAACGAGGCCGCGTCGAGGTTCAGCCGCTCCACGCGCACCCGGACCTCGTCGGGCCACAGGTCACGGCGGGTGTCGAGGCGGCGGGCGGCCTGGGGCAGCACGCCGGCCGGTTCCAGGACGCGGTGCATGCCCACCGGGTCTGCGGCCAGGAGCGGCTCGGTCACGGATGATTTCCTGTTCTCATCGGACAAAGGTGGAGGACTTGCGGCGAGGCAGTGGACTGCCGCGCAAGATGTCCCTACTCTGGCATCAGGGCCGCGGCTCACACAACCGACGCGCGCCCGCACCAGCACGCAATCGCTGCGGAGGACCTGATGAGCATCGAGACCGCGATCGGCCTGGAGACCGGGCAGCCCTACGCCTACTCCCGGGTCGTGCCCGTCGAGCCCGACTGGACCCGGTTCCCGGGCTGGAAGGACGTCACCGACGCGGAGTGGCGGTCGGCGCAGTGGCAGCGGGCGCACTGCGTCAAGAGCGTCAAGCAGCTGCGCGACGTGGTGGGCGACCTGCTCGACGAGCGCTTCTACGCCGACCTCGAGCGCGACCAGGCCGAGCGCGCCACGATGTCGATGCTGGTGCCGCCGCAGATGCTGAACACGATGGCGCCGTACGCCGACCCGGCAGGGCCCGGCTCGCTCACCGAGGCCTTCTACGCCGACCCGGTCCGCGGCTACATGCTGCCGGTCTTCTCCGACCGGCGCACCGACTGGCCCTCCCACCCGCACGCCACCCGCGACTCGCTGCACGAGCACGACATGTGGGCGGTCGAGGGGCTCACCCACCGCTACCCCACCAAGGTCCTCGCCGAGCTGCTGCCGACCTGCCCGCAGTACTGCGGGCACTGCACCCGGATGGACCTGGTCGGCAACTCCACCCCGCAGGTGCAGAAGCTCAAGCTCAGCGGCAAGCCGGCCGACCGGCTCGGCGCCATGCTGGACTACCTGCGCCGCACCCCGCAGGTCCGCGACGTGGTCGTCTCCGGCGGAGACGTGGCGAACCTGCCGATCGCCCGGCTGGAGGACTTCCTCACCCAGCTGCTGGAGATCGACAACATCCGCGACATCCGGCTGGCCACCAAGGCCCTGATGGGGATGCCGCAGCACTGGCTGCAGGACGATGTCCGCGCCGGCGTGGAGCGCGTCGCCCGGCTCGCCCGCGAGCGCGGCGTCGGCCTGGCCATCCACACCCACGTCAACCACGCCAACTCGGTGACCCCGCTGGTCGCCGAGGCCACCCGCGCGATGTTCGACGCCGGCGTGCGCGACGTGCGCAATCAGGGCGTGCTGCTCAACGGCGTCAACGCCGACCCGAACGCGCTGCTCGACCTGTGCTTCGCCCTGCTCGACGGCGCCGGGATCATGCCCTACTACTTCTACATGTGCGACATGATCCCGTTCAGCGAGCACTGGCGGGTCTCGGTCGCCGATGCCCAGCGGCTGCAGCACCACATCATGGGCTACCTGCCAGGCTTCGCGACCCCCCGGATCGTCTGCGACGTCCCGCTGGTCGGCAAGCGGTGGGTGCACCAGCTCGCCGACTACGACCGCGAGCGGGGCATCTCCTACTGGACCAAGAACTACCGCACGTCGATCGAGGCCGCGGATCCCGAGGCGCTGAGCCGCACCTACGAGTACTACGACCCGATCCACACCCTGCCCGAGTCCGGGCAGCTGTGGTGGGCGCAGCACGGGCGGCTCGACGAGTCCGCGCTGCGGGCGGCCGAGGCGGCCGAGGCGTCGCGTCGTACGGCCGCGCTCCAGGCGCACTGAGCCGCCGCGGACGGCGTGCCGGGGCCGGCCGTGCGCCCCGCACCCGTCACTCGGCGGGACGGTTCTCGTACGGCGTGGACAGCACGATCGTCGTCCGGGTGGACACGTTGGCCTTCGACCGGACGGTGGCCAGCAGCTCCTCGAGGTCGCCCGGGGTGGCCACCCGGATCTTGAGGATGTAGGACTCGTCGCCGGCGACCGACCAGCACGACTCGATCTCGCGCACCTCGCGCAGCCGCTCGGGGTAGTCGTCGGGCTGGCTGGGGTCGAGGGGCGTGATCGAGATGAACGCGGTCAGCGGGCGACCGGCGGCCTCGTGGTCGATGATCGCGCGGTAGCCGGTGATCAGCCCGCGCTGCTCGAGCCGCTTCACCCGCTGGTGCACCGCCGAGGTCGACAGCCCGGTCGCCTTGCCGAGGTCGGTGTAGGACATGCGGCCGTCCTCGCCGAGCAGCCGCAGGATCTCCCGGTCGGTCTCTTCCACGAGGCCGACTCTAGTGCGCTCCGCGTCCGGCCACGGGTCTGACAGACTCGGGCGCGTGCGCCTGATGCTGCTGGACACCGCCTCGCTGTACTTCCGCGCCTACTTCGGGGTCCCGGACTCGCTGAAGGCCCCGGACGGCACCCCGGTCAACGCGGTGCGCGGACTGCTGGACTTCATCGCGCGGCTGGTCGCGGACTACCGGCCCAGCCACCTGGCCTGCTGCTGGGACAACGACTGGCGCCCGCAGTGGCGCGTCGAGCTGGTGCCCTCCTACAAGGCGCACCGGCTGGCGCGGGCGGTCCCCGGCGGCCACGACGTCGAGGAGGTCCCCGATCCGCTGCAGGTGCAGGTGCCCATCATCGAGGACGTGCTCGACGCGTTCGGGCTGGTGGTCGTCGGTGCCGATGACCACGAGGCCGACGACGTGATCGGGACGCTCGCCACCGGTGCCGGCATGCCGGTGGAGGTGGTCACCGGTGACCGGGACCTCTTCCAGCTGGTCGACGACCAGGCGGGGGTCCGCGTCCTCTACACCGCCCGCGGGGTCGGCAAGCACGAGCAGGTCACCGACGAGGTGATCCGCGGCAAGTACGGCATCGAGCCGAGGCAGTACGCCGACTTCGCCACGCTGCGCGGTGACACCTCCGACGGGCTGCCCGGTGTCGCCGGCATCGGTGAGAGGACCGCGGCAACGCTGCTGCAGCGGTTCGGTGACATCGACGGCATCCTGAGGGCAGCGGGTGATCCGGACTCGGAGATGGGCCCGGGGCCGCGCGGGAAGATCAAGGCTGCGGCCGACTACCTGGCCGTCGCCCCGCAGGTGGTCGCCGTACGCCGGGACCTCGACCTGGGGTCGCCCGACCTGACGCTCCCGCGCACCCCCACCCAGCCGGACCGGCTGCTCGCCCTGGACCAACGGTGGGGTCTGGGCGGGTCCGCCGTCCGGCTGGTGGAGGCGCTCGCCGGCTACGACGAGGAGCGGGAGAGCTCACCCAGCAGGTAGTCGACCATCAGCGCTACCAGCGACGCGGCGGACAGACTGAGCAACGCAGCCCTGGGCTTGCGACCCATGGCACACCTCCGTATCTCGGGACTCGGGGCACTCGACGCCCCCGGACGGTCCGAGGTTCCCGGGCGGGGTCACCACAAAACGGGTCGGGTTGCGATGGAAACTCGCCGTCGCGCCCGGGGCCCCGCTCAGTGCCTGGCCTCCCTGCGCGCGGTCTCCTGCTGCTCCTGCTGCTCGATGCGCTGCTCCTTGCGCACCACCGGCGAGGTGTCCAGCGCGACGATCCCGACCACGAGGAGCACCAGTCCGAGGGCGGCGCCGGCCAGGCCCCACCAGGTGGTGCGGATCTGCTCACCGAACAGTCCGACACCGAGCGCGATCGCCACCAGCGGCAGCACCGAGTCGATCAACGGAGTGCTCGCGGCGAGCGGTCCGGACTGGAAGGCGTTCTGGATCAGGAACATGCCGCCGAGGCTCGCCACCACCAGCAGGTAGGTCTCCCAGTGCAGGAAGACTCCCCACAGCTCCTTGCGCAGGTAGACGAGGGTGGCGGCGTACAGCGCGGACTGCAGGCCCATCGTGCACGCCCCGGCGAGCGCGAAACAGCTGGCCTTCGCGGGGCCTTCGAGGCGGCGGGCGGCCAGCACCGCGGCGAGCACGAGCAGGAAGACCCCGCCCAGGGCCGGCGCCCAGGTGGCGGCCGACTCCACCGGGTTGCCGCGCTGCGGGTCGGCGGCGACGATGCCGACGGCCAGTCCGGCCACCACGCTGCCCACCGCCACCCAGTCGCGTCCCCGCAGCCGCAGGTTGCGCAACCGCACGGAGACCGGCACCGCGAAGAGCAGCTCGGAGACGACGAGCGGCTGCACCAGCGTCAGCGGACCGAAGGTCAGCGCCAGGGCCTGGAAGCCGTAGGAGAGCACGGCAGCGCCGATGCCGAGGAGCCAGGTGCGGTCGGCGGCGAGCCGGCGCATCAGGGTCAGCGACATCCGCTCGTCGCTGGGCCTGCGGCTGGCCGACCGTTGCTGCAGCACCCCGGCGGCCGCCAGGCACAGGCCTGCCAGCACCGCGGCGACCGCGGAGATCACGATTTCCACGAAGTCACTCCCGGACGGCAGCGCGGTGCCGCTCGCCGGTCACCAGCGGTGAGCGGGTCAGCATCGCGATGCCACAGATCATCGCCAGCAGCGCCGGCGCCAGCACGAAGACGTACGGCGTGGTGGTCCGCACCCGGCCGTGCAGCACCCAGACGCCGAGCGCCAGGGCGCACAGCAGCTGCGCGCTGACCACGGCGGGGTACGACGAGGGCAGCGGCGCGGACTCGAAGGCACTCTGCACCAGCAGCATCCCCAGCAACGCGACCACGACGACCACGTACCCGTTCCACGTCTGCAGCAGTCCGACCACACCATGGTCGCCCATGACGTGCACCGCGGACTGCACCAGCACCGCCTGCAACCCGAAGAGGATCCCTGAGCCGGCCCCGAGCAGGGCGGCCCGCCGGGCTCCGGTGAGGCGGCTCGCGGCCACGGCGAGCGCCACGGCCGCCAGCACCGGCAGGCCGACGCCGACCAGCCAGTTCACGTCGGCCGCGCCCGCGTCGGGGGTGCGAGGATGCGCGGCGAGCAGGAAGGCGACGATCCCCGCGACGACGACCGCTCCCCCACCCAGGTCACGGACCGGCACCCGGTGCCACCCCCACAGGGCCGCGATCACCAGCCCGAAGAGCAACCGGGCGACGAAGACCGCCTCGATCAGCACCACGCTGCCCATGCCGAGCGCCGCCGCGAACGCCGCGTTGCCGGCCAGCGAGCAGCCGACTCCGGCCAGCCACCGGGGGCGCTGCACCAGCCAGAGGAGCAGCTTCGGCGAGAGGTTGTCCTCCGGCGGTGCCTGGGCTGCCATCCGTTGTTGCACCACCTCGCCGCCGGCGACCACGAGAGCCGCCACCAGAGTCAGCAGGTAGACCATCGCCAGCGCCTTCCCGGTCTCGGTGCACGCGGAGAGTTACCCGGGCCGGGCGGTGAGGAAACGCAGGGCCGTTTCGCCCAGCGGAGCCGCGGGCACTGACCGACCATGGCGCGTATCCTCCTGCTCTCCGCCGCCATGGGTGGCGGTCACCTGCAGATCAGCAAGGAGCTCGCGCGGCGGCTGCGCGAGCGAGGACACACCGCGCGAGTGGTCGACATGCTGGACCTGATGCCGCCACCGACCGGGCGCTGGCTGCACTGGCTCTACCCCTTCCTGGTCAACCGCACGCCGCGCCTCTACCAGCGGGTCTACGACACGTTCTTCGTCGCCGAGCAGGAGGCCGGTGAGCGCGCGGGCGTCCCGGTGCGGCTGGCCCTGCCCGGACTGCGCCGCTTCGTCGAGGCGTTCTCGCCCGACCTCGCGGTCTCCACCTACCCGCTGTGCTCGCTGGCACTCGGAGAGCTGCGCGCCCGCGGAGAGCTCGACTCCCCTGCCGTCACCGTGGTCACCACCTGCTCGGTCAACAACCTGTGGCTGCACCCGGGTGTGGACCTCGAGCTGTGCATCTCCCAGGACGCGGCCGACGACGCGACCCGGCGCACCGGTCGCCGCGCCGGCGTCTGCGGCCCGGTCGTCCGGCCCGGCTTCCTGCACGACAGTGCCGACGGAGCCGGGTTCCGGCAGTCGCTCGGCATCCCGGCGCAGGCGCGCGTGGCCCTGGTGACCACCGGCTCGATGGGACTTGCCGGCGCCGCGGACGCGGCAGCCCGGGCGATCGCCGGCCACGACGGGTGGATCCCGGTGGTGCTCTGCGGACGCAGCGAGTCGTTGTGCCGGTCGGTGCGGCAGATCCCCGGCGCGATCCCGGTCGAGTGGATCGAGGACATGCCCGCGGCGATGGCCGCCGCCGACGTGCTCGTCGACAACAACTGCGGGATGAGCGCGAAGGAGGCGCTGGCGGCCGGGCTCCCGATCGTCACCTTCCGCCCCATCCCGGGGCACGGCCGCGACGACGCGGCGGCGCTCGAGCGTCTCGGCGCGACACAGGTGGTCGAGGACGAGGCCGGCCTGCTCGGTGCGATCGACCGCGTTGTCGACGACGAGCTGGCCCGTGACAAGCGCATCCGCCGCGGGCGCGCCCTCTTCGTGGCCGATGCCGCCGAGCTGCTGGAGGAGCAGCTCGCCCGGCCGTCGTACGACGCAGCAGCCGGTGCCGACGCAGCCGGTGTCGACGCAGCCGGGGCGGTCGCTGCCGGCGTCAGTCGGTGAGCGAGGAGTAGGCGACCACGCCGCGACGCAGCCGGCCGGCGGCCTCCCGGGCCGTCGCGCGCAGGCCACGATCGCCGGCGGCGTCGGCGACCTGGTCGGCGAGGTCGAGCAGCTGCTTGATCCAGCGCACGAAGTCGCCGGCCGCGAGCCCGGTCTCCTGCAGCACGTCGTCGAGGTCGTCACCCTCCGCCCAGCGCCAGGCAGCCCAGCAGAAGCCGAGGTCGGGCTCGCGCAGCTGGTCGAGGTGGTGGTCGCGCTCCACCGCCTCGAGATCGGACCACAGCCGCACCATCTGGCCGAGGACGTCCCGGATCCGGCCGCCGGGCACGGGCGGTGGCCCGGTGTCCTCCGCGCCACGGGCCTCGAAGACGAGCGCGGAGAGCACCGAGGCCAGCTCGGAGGGGCCCAGGGCGTCCCAGAGCCCGGCGCGCAGGGCCTCGGCGACCACGAGGTCCATCTCGTTGTAGATCCGCATCAGGGTCCGGCCACGGTCGGTGACCACGCTGTGCCCGGCCTCGCCCTCGAGGTAGCCCAGCACGGTGAGCACGTCGCACACCCGGTCGAACTGCCGCGCGATGGTGTTGGTGCGCTGCTCGATCCGGCGGCGCAGCGTGCCCGCGTCGCGGTCGAGCTTGAACCACCGCTCCGCCCAGCGGGCGTGGTCCTCGCGGTCGGGGCAGTCATGGCAGGGGTGCTCCCGCAGCTGCCGGCGCAGCCGGGTGACCTCGTCGTCCTCACCGGCCGGCCGGCCGCTGCCACCCCGGCTCCGGGGCGGAGGCGGGGTCAGCCCGTGGGTGCGGTGCCGCAGTGTGGAGGCGAGGTCGCGACGCATCTGCGGGTTGCGGCCGTTGAACCCCTTCGGCACGCGCAGACGGGTGAGGGCCTCCACCGGCGAGCTGAAGTCCACCAGGCTCAGCCGGCGAGCGTGCCGGTCGGCGGTCAGCACGTAGGGGCGAGGCCCCTCGCGGTCACCGTTGGCGCCGGGGTCGATCACCACCGCCATGCCGGCGAAGCGTCCGGTGGGGACGTCGATGACGTCGCCGGGCCGCAGCGCCTCCAGCGAGCGGACGATCTCGTCGCGCCGGTCGGCACGGCGAGCACGGGCCCGCCGCGACTCGGTGTCGGACAGCTGCCGGCGCAGGCCGGCGTACTCCATGAAGTCGCCGCGGTCGCACCGGGCGGCCTCGGCGTACCCGGCGAGGGCGTCCTCGCTCTTGCGCAGCTGGCGGGCCAGCCCGACGACGGCCTTGTCGGCCTGGAACTGCGCGAACGACGACTCGAGCAGCTCGCGGGCGCGGTCGCGGCCGACCTGGTGGACCAGGTTGACCGCCATGTTGTAGGAGGGCCGGAAGGACGAGCGCAGTGGGTAGGTGCGCTTCGAGGCGAGGCCGGCGACCGCACGCGGGTCCATCCCGGGCTGCCACAGCACCACCCCGTGGCCCTCCACGTCGATGCCGCGGCGGCCCGCCCGGCCGGTGAGCTGGGTGTACTCCCCCGGCGTGATGTCCGCGTGCGTCTCCCCGTTCCACTTCGAGAGCTTCTCGATCACCACCGAGCGGGCGGGCATGTTGATGCCCAGCGCCAGCGTCTCGGTCGCGAACACCACCCGGCACAGCCCGCGCACGAACAGCTGCTCGACGCACTCCTTGAAGGTGGGCAGCATCCCCGCGTGGTGGGCGGCGATGCCGCGGGTGAGCCCGTCGAGGAAGTCGTGGTAGCCCAGCACGTGCAGGTCCTCGGCGGGTAGGTCGGAGCACATCGCCTCGACGAAGTCGTGGATCTCGTCGCGCTCCTCAGGCGAGGTCAGCCGCAGGTTGGCGTCGAGGCACTGGCGCACCGCGGCCTGGCAGCCGGCCCGGCTGAAGATGAAGACGATCGCGGGCAGCATGCCTGCGCGATCGAGCCGTTCGACCACCTCGTGGCGGCCGGGGATCCACACCCGCCGGCCGTTGCCGACGTTGCGGCCGGGCCGGCCGCGGCGATCCCGCGGTGAGCGCCGGTCGCGCATCCGGGTGCTGGCCCAGTCGTCGCGCGAGACCCGGACCAGCTCGGGGTTCACCTTCTGCTCCCGGTGCGCGACGTCCTCGTCGGCCGGGTCGGGAGCGCCCTCGTCGGCAAAGAGGTCCAGCATCCGGCGCCCGACGAGCACGTGCTGGTAGAGCGGCACCGGACGGTGCTCCTCGACGATCGTCGTGGTCTCGCCGCGGACGGTGCCGAGCCAGTCACCGAACTCCTCGGCGTTGCTCACCGTCGCCGACAGGGCCACGAGGGCGACGGACTCGGGCAGGTTGATGATCACCTCCTCCCAGACCGCTCCGCGCATCCGGTCGGCGAGGTAGTGCACCTCGTCCATCACCACGTAACCGAGTCCGGCCAGCGTGCGGGAGCCGGCGTACAGCATGTTGCGGAGGACCTCGGTGGTCATCACCACCACCGGCGCCTCGCCGTTGACCGTGTTGTCCCCGGTGAGCAGTCCGACGCGCTCGGGGCCGTAGCGGGCGACCAGGTCGTTGAACTTCTGGTTCGAGAGCGCCTTGATCGGCGTCGTGTAGAAGCACTTGCGCCCTTCGGCGAGCGCGAGGTGCACGGCGAACTCTCCGACCACCGTCTTGCCCGCCCCGGTGGGCGCGGCCACCAGCACCGATCGTCCGTCCTCCAGCTCGCGGCAGCCGCGCAGCTGGAAGTCGTCGAGGCCGAAGGGGTAGAGGTCGGCGAACTCCGCCAGCGCCGGGTGACGACGGCGACGCCGGTAGGCGGCGTACTGCTCGGCGGGCTCGTTCACGGGACCAGCACCTTCAGCGCGGCGGGCGCGACCTCGACGGTCAGGGGCAGCGTGGCGATCCGCTCGCCGTCGGCGTACGCGGTCACGCCGGGCGCAGCGATGGTGACCCGCTTGCCCTGGTAGTGGCGGTAGTCCCGGTGGTGCACGTGGGTGCCCTTGAAGAGCTTGGGATAGGTGCGGACCAGCTCGACCTTGCTCATCGGCCGGATCACCACGATGTCGAGCAGGCCGTCGTCGATCCGCGCGCCCTCGGTGATCCGCAGGCCACCGCCGTAGGACGGGCCGTTGCCCACCGAGACCAGCATCGCGTCGAACCGCCGCTCCTCGCCGTCGACGTCCAGCACATAGGGCAGTGGCCGGAACGTGCTCAGCTCCGCGACGGTGGCCAGGTTGTAGCGCATCTGTCCCCGAGGCCAGCGCATCCGGTTGGCCCGCTCGGTGACCACGGCGTCGAAGCCGGCGCAGAGCACGGTGACGAAGTACGTCGGACCCACCCTGGCCAGGTCGATCACGCGTTCCCGGCCGGCCGCGACCACAGCCGCCGCGGTCTCGGGATCGGCGCGGGGCAACCCGAGGTAGCGGGCCACGTCGTTGCCGGTGCCCGCCGGCACGAGGCCGAGCCGGGTGGCTGAGCCGGCCAGGGCCTGCACGGCCACGTGCACCATCCCGTCGCCCCCGACGACGACGAGGCTGTCCACGCCGTCGGCGACGCACTGCTCAGCCAGCCGGCGCGCCTCGTCCGGATCGCGGCCGACCAGGTTGCGCACCACCAGGCCGGCCTCGCGCAGCCGGGGCAGCACCCGGCTCGCGACCTGGCTGCCGCGCCCCTTGCCCGCGGTGGGGTTGGTCAGCAGCGCGATCTCCCTGGGCACGAGACGACCCTACCGACAGCGCCCGACGCGCTCCCGCGCCGCTCGGTGCACGCCCAGCGACGGGTCGCGGCATCTCTCAGGGCCGCAGGGTGACCAGGAACCGGGCCGGGGGCACTCCGACCGCCCGGGCCAGCCGGCCCACCGCCTCCAGCGCACGGCCGGCCTCCACCGCCGTCCCCGGGAAGGCGAGCGTCAGCCGGCCGTCGAGGCGCAGCAGCAGCACCTCGCCACGGATCCACTCCCCGTGCGCCAGACGGCGCCACTCCTCGGCGACGACCGGCCGGGGCCAGGCCTGGTCGACCGCCAGCAGGTCGCACTCGATGCTGTGCCCGTCGCCGGCCCCGCCGCCGGTCCCGTCGCTGGCCCCACCGTCAGGCCTGCCGTCGAGCCGGCCCCGCACCCGGTGCTGGTCGGCCAGCGCGCTGGCCGCGGTCCAGCCGACCTCCTCCACGCCCAGCCACTCCGGCAGGTCGAAGGGGTCGACCTGCCCGACCGCGCCGTCGGCGCCGGAACTCCCCCCGGGATCCGTCACAGGGGCGAGGCCTCGTCGTCACCCCACTGGGACGCTGCCGCGAGAGCGCGCCGCCGGCGGTCGACGAGTCGGGCCACCATCTCCGAGACCAGGAACAGCACCGTCATCGGGATCGCCAGCATCAGCATCGAGAAGGGATCCGTCGACGGAGTCGCGACCGCGGCGAAGACGAAGGTGCCGACGATGATCCACGGGCGGTAGCGGCCCAGCGCCTGGCCGGAGACCACCCCGGCCAGGTTCAGCAGCACCACGAACAGCGGGATCTCGAAGGCGATCCCGAAGACCAGCAGCATCCGGGTGACGAAGGAGAAGTACTCGGAGAACTCGACCAGGTTGGTCACGCTGCTGGGGGTGAAGCTGATCAGCACCTGCAGCCCCTTGGGCAGCACGTAGTAGCCGACCCCTGCCCCGATGAGGAACAGCGGCCCGGCCACCGCCGCGAAGAGCCGGGTCCAGCGTCGTTCGTGCGGATGCAGGCCCGGCAGCACGAAGGCCCAGATCTGGTGCAGCCAGTAGGGGCAGGTCACCAGCACCGCCGACAGCCCGCACATCTTCAGCTGCAGCATCAGCGGGCCGCCGACGCCGTTGATCACCGGCTTGCTGACGGCCCGGTGCCCCAGCATGGCCCGGGCCTCGTTGTAGGGCCGCAGGATCAGGTTGAAGATCTGGTCGTAGAAGAAGAACGCGACCACGGTGGCCACGATGAGCACCAGCACGACCCGCATCAGCCGGGCGCGCAGCTCCCGGAAGTGGTCGCCCAAGGCCATCCGTCCGCCCTCGCCGACCGGGGTGCGGGGTCTGGCCCGGAACAGCTCGAAGACACCGGCGACGGACATCGGCTCAGCTCACTCGGGCGCGTGTCGGAGCAGGGCTCACTCGCCCACGTTGCGGTGCTGGGCCTCCCCCTGGGCCTCCCGCTGCGCCTGCGCCTGGGCCCGGGCCTCGGCATCGGCCTGCGCCTGGCTGCGTGCCTCGATCTCCCGCTGCTCCGGCGTCTTCGTGGACTCGTCGTCCTCGTCGTGGGCCAGTCCCTTGGTCTCCGCCTTGAAGATGCGCAGCGCCCGGCCGCTGCCGCGGGCGAGCTCGGGAAGCTTCTTGGCGCCGAAGAGCAGCACGAGAACGGCCAGGATCAGGACGATCTCCATGGGCCCGATTTCCCTGAACACAGTCGTTCCTCTTTCTTTCGGGATCGCTCCCCATCGTACGGCCTCGGGGAGCAGTGCTCACACGGATGCCGAAGCCGACGCGTCGTCGTAGTGCCCGAGGGCGATCGTGGCGCGCCGCCGGACCGCCTCGCCGAGCTCGGCCGGGGCCACCACCGTGACGCCGGGCGCGAGCCTGAGCGCCAGCTGCACCAGCCAGCGCGGATCGCCCACCAGCAGCTGCACGTCGAGGCCCCCGTCGTCGGCCTCCTCCACGGCGGTGACCGGGTAGTAGTCGGCCACCCAGCGGTACCCGGGCGCCAGGTGGATCCGGGCGGCCAGGTCCGCCGGGCCGGCCTCGAACAGTCCCGCGGAGAGGTCCCGCGGAGGCACGTCGTGCTCCCGGCGAGGCTCCTCGAGCACCTCGAGCGACTCCACCCGCGAGACACGGAAGAGCCGCCGACCCCCGGCCACGTGGCACCACGCGTCGAGGTAGTCGTGGCCCTCGGCGCTCAGCACGGCCAGCGGGTCGACCACCCGCGAGGTCGTCTCGTCGCGGGTCGGGACGTAGTACCTCAACCGGACCTGCCGGTCGCGCTCGATCGCGTCGCCGAGCAGACGGGCGACCTCGTGCTCCTCCGCTGCGCCCGGGCGCAGCCGCACCTCGACCGGTGCCACGCCTCCGTCGGCCGCGGCGTCCTCGAGCTTGGCGAGCGTGCGGTCCACCACCTCACGTGCCTCACCGGTGCTGCCCTCGCGCAGCGCCCGCAGCGCGACGATCAGGGCCGAGGCCTCGGAGCTGCCCAGCCGCAGCGGCCGGGAGAGGTAGTCGGCGTTCGCGATCCGGACGAGCCCGTCGGGGTCGTCCTCGAACGCCTCGAAGTCGATCTCGACCAGGTCCTCGGGCCCCAGGCCGGGGAGGCCGCACATCCACAGCACCTTGAGGTCCTTGACGATCTGCTGCGGCGGGACGCCGAAGTCCGCGGCCACCGTGGCCAGCGGCACCCCGCCCTCCCTGGCCTGGAGGTACGGCGCCAGCGCCAGCAACCGCGCGACCTGGTCGCGGGCCCCGGTCATGCCCCGCCTCCCGGCTGGGCGGCGACGAGGCCGCGCAGGCGTTCGACCACCGTCTCGCGCAGCTCCCGGGGCTCCTCGACGAGCACCACGTCACCGAGGGCGAGGACCTCTCCGGCGAGCTGGTCGGCCGAGCCGTAGCGCAGCCGCAGCCGGTCCCAGTCCTGCGAACCGTCCGGGCCGACGACCCCGCCGGTCACCGCTTCGGCACGGCGGCGCAGCCCGTGCGCGGCGCCCGGCCGGGCCAGCAGCGAGGCGACGCGCTGGGGGTCGGTCGGCGCCAGCAACTCGCTCAGCCGGCGCACGTCGGTGCCCTCGGGCACGGTGAACGATCCGGCCGGTCCCTCGGCGTGGACGGCACCGTCGATGATCCGGCTCAACCGGAACATCCGCGGTTCGGCGCGGTCGACGTCCAGGCCGACGACGTACCAGCGCTCCTGGGCCGTCACCACTCCCCACGGCTGGACGTGTCGCCGGGTCGGCGCGGTGTCTCCCGCACGGCGGTAGTCGAAGGAGATCGGCGTGTGGCTCAGCACCGCCCGCCAGACCGGCTCGAAGGCGGGCTCCTCCGCGACCAGGGTCGGCTGCACCGCATCGAGCTGGTCGCGGTCGACGTCGAGTCCGGCCGCCTTGAGCTTGACCAGCGCGTCGGAGGTGGCCGCTGCCAGTCCGGCGTGCTGCCACACCCGGGCGGCCAGTCCCAGGACGGCGACCTCGTCGGGGGCGAAGTCGGTCGCGGGCAGCTCGAAGGCGTCGCGCTTGATGCGATAGCCCTGTTCGTCCTCGAAGAACCTGTCGACGTAGCCGACCTCGATCGGGATGCCGAGCGCGCGCAGCTCCTCCTTGTCACGCTCGAACATCTTCTCGAAGGCCTCGTCGGAGGACTGCCGGTAGGGCTCCATCAGCTGCCGGATCCGCTCCTTGGTGACGTAGCCGCGCGACACCAGCAGCAGGATGACCAGGTTCAGCAGCCGCTCGGACTTGCTCGTCGCCATCTCCCCCTCCCCTGCTCAGGCTCGGCCCAGCACGTCCACCACGAAGGCCAGCGTCGCGTTCGGCGGGATGGTGCTGCCCGATCCCTGCTTGCCGTAGGCGACCCCGGGCGGGCACAGCAGCAGCACCCGGCTGCCGACCGTGACCCCGGTCAGCCCCTTGTCCCACGCCGGGATCACCTGCCCCTGCCCGACGGTGAAGGAGAACGGCTGGCCGCGGGTGTAGGAGGCGTCGAACGGCTTGCTCTTGCCCCACACCGCTCCGAGGTAGTTCGCGACCACGAGGTCACCGGCGGCGACCTTGGGGCCGTTGCCCTTGACCAGGGTGACCACCCTGAGCTGCCGGGGCTTCGGGGCGCCGGAGAAGTCGAAGCCGGTCGGCGTGTTGCCCTGCGCGGTCTGCAGGGCGGGCACGCCCTTGGGAGGCTTGACCGTCCTGCCCTGCGGGCCGGACAGCACGGTGTCGGTCACGTCGGCGACCATCACCACCGAGTCACCCGGCTTGATGCCGAGCTGGGCGTTGCCCTTGCTGCCGTAGGCGTCCTGGGGCGCGGCGGCCACGACGACCCGGCTGCCGGTCGGCACGCCGGTCACCGCGTCGCTGATCACCGGGAAGTTCTGCGCCGGCCCGAAGAGCACCGGCTGCTGACCCGGGTCGTAGGTGGAGGCGACCACCTTGCCGGTGCGCCCGTCGGCGAAGGTCAGGTCGACGAGGTAGGAGTCGTTCGACCGCACGGTCGCGCCGTGCCCACGGCTCAGCGTCCAGCTGCTCGACTTCTTCAGCTTCAGCGGCGTGTCGACCTTGATCGTCGGCTTGCTGCCCTCCGTGCCCGTGACGCTCACCGCGCTGCGGGCGCTGCCGGAGGGGGCGCTGCTGCTGCCCCCGGGCGAGCTGCCGGTGTTGCCGTTGCCGCCGTTGCCGGAACCGCAGGCGGCAGTGGCCAGGGCCAGCAGGAGTGCCAGTCCGGCGGTGGAGGTTCGTCTCACATTCCCTCGATCAGTCGCTCGACCCGCTCGTCGTGGGAGCGGAAGGGGTCCTTGCACAGCACCGTGCGCTGGGCCTGGTCGTTGAGCTTGAGGTGCACCCAGTCGACGGTGAAGTCCCGGCGCCGCTCCTGGGCCCGCTTGATGAAGTTGCCGCGCAACCGGGCGCGGGTGGTCTGGGGAGGCACCGACTTGGCCTGGAAGATAGCAAGGTCGTTGGTCACCCGCGCGACCGCACCACGACGCTCCAGCAGGTAGTAGAGCCCCCGCCCGCGGTGGATGTCGTGGTAGGCGAGGTCGAGCTGGGCGATCCGGGGATGGCCGAGTGGGAGGCCGTGCTGGGCACGGTAGCGCTCGATCAGCCGCCACTTGATCACCCAGTCGATCTCGCGCTCGACCAGGCTGAGGTCACCGGACTCCACCGCCTTGAGGCCGCGCTCCCACAGGTCGAGGGCGCGGGTGATCGTGGGGGTGCGCAGGTCGCGCCGGTCGACGAAGTCGCGGACCCGGGTGAGGTACTCGCCCTGGATGTCGAGCACGCTGGCCTCGCGGCCGTTGGCCAGCCGCACCTTGCGCCGACCGGTGATGTCGTGGCTGATCTCGCGGATCGCGCGGATGGGGTTCTCCATGGTGAGGTCGCGCATCACCACGCCCTCCTCGATCATCCGCAGCACCAGGTCACAGCTGGCCACCTTGAGCATCGTGGTGGTCTCGCTCATGTTCGAGTCGCCCACGATCACGTGCAGCCGGCGGAACCGCTCGGCGTCGGCATGCGGCTCGTCGCGGGTGTTGATGATCGGCCGGCTGCGGGTGGTGGCGCTGGAGACGCCCTCCCAGATGTGCTCGGCCCGCTGGCTGACCGAATACGACGCCCCGCGCGGGGTCTGGATCACCTTCCCCGCGCCGCAGATGACCTGCCGCGTCACCAGGAAGGGGATCAGCACGTCGGCGAGCTTGCCGAACTCGCCGTTGCGGCTGACCAGGTAGTTCTCGTGGCAGCCGTAGGAGTTGCCCGCGGAGTCGGTGTTGTTCTTGAACAGGTAGATGTCACCGGAGATGCCCTCGTCGTGCAGCCGTCGCTCGGCGTCGACGAGGAGGCCCTCGAGCACCCGCTCCCCCGCCTTGTCGTGGGCGACCAGGTCGACGATGTCGTCGCACTCGGGGGTGGCGTACTCCGGGTGGCTGCCCACGTCGAGGTAGAGCCGGGCGCCGTTGCGCAGGAAGACGTTGCTGCTGCGCCCCCAGCTGACCACCTTGCGGAACAGGTAGCGGGCGACCTCGTCGGGAGAGAGCCGCCGCTGGCCCCGGAACGTGCACGTGACGCCGTACTCGTTCTCGATCCCGAAGATCCGCCGGTCCATGGAGCAACCCTAGTCCTCCGCCGCAGGCGGACAACGGCCATCGGGACGAGTCCGGCCATCAGGATGACCGGGTCCTCGCCCGCCGGCGTCAGCAGTGCAGCTGCACGGGCTCACCAGCCGGCCCGTCGCCGGGACCGGCGGTCTGGTCCAGCGGGTGGAGCGGGGCGGTGGCCGGCACGACCAGCAGCGCGACCAGGCCTGCTGCGGCGACGACGAGCAGCGCACGAAGGACGCCGACGTGGTCGCCGAGGACGCCCAGGAGAGGCGGACCGCCGAGGAAGGCGGTGTAGCCGATGGTCGAGACCACCGACATCCGCGCTGCTGCGCGACGCGGGTCGTCGGAGGCGGCGCTCATCCCCACCGGGAAGCCGAGGGACGCCCCCAGGCCCCAGACGAGGGCGCCGAGATAGGCCAGCACCGGGTTGCCGAAGACGACCAGCAGGCTGCCCACACCCGCGGCGACGAACAGGAGTCGGAGCGTGGCGACCCGGCCGTGCCGGTCGAGGGCGTGCGTGCCGACGATCCGGCCGCCGGTCATCGCGGTGAGGAACGCCGCCAGCCCGAGCACCCCGGCCCAGGCCGGCAGGTGGTGGCCGTCGACGAACGCCACCGACATCCAGTCGTTCGCGGTGCCCTCGGTGAAGGCGGCGACCAGGACGACCAGCCCGATGAGCAGCGTGCGGGGCTCGAGCCAGGCCGTGCGCGGACGGATGGCCGCGGCCGACGCGCTCCCGGACCCGTGCGGGGACGCGCCGGCGGAGGCGTCCGGCTCCTCCACGAAGGCCCGCGGCAGGAAGCTTCGGGAGGCGACGAGACCGACCAGGCCCAGGAGGACGGTCGCCACGACGAGGTGCAGGCCGACCGGCACGCCGGCAGCGG
>DATDNR010000117.1:0-5119 GCA_036518175.1 Marmoricola sp. | reverse complement strand
TCGCCGTCGCGGGCCGCGATCTGCAGGCCCAGGGCGAGAGCGTCCTGGCCGTACGGCGTGTCGTCGAATCCGATGAGGATCGCCATGACCTTTCTCCTCCTCTCAGGACGCCACACGCGTGCGCTCGGCCGGAGCCGCCGTGGTTCTCAGGTGCGCCAGGGCGTAGTAGCTCGCGGCGCCGAGCGCTGCCCCGATGAACCAGGAGAAGGGGGCCACGGCACCCAGGGCGGGAACGAGGGCGATGACCGCCGCGACGACCGCCGAGAACACGAAGGCCGCGACCGCGTTGGGGTTGAAGCCCCGGTGGTAGGTGTAGGCACCCTCCGAGTCGGCGCGGTAGAGATCGGGCACCTTCACCTGAGCCCGCTGGATCAGGTAGTAGTCCGTGATGATGATCCCGAAGAGGGGGCCGAGGAAGGCGCCGAGTCCTCCCAGGAAGTAGTTGACCGCGACCGGGTTGGCGAACACCTTCCACGGGAGCACGACGACCGAGGCGACGGCGGTGATGATCCCGCCGCGCTTGAAGTTGATGTGCTTCGGCGCGACGTTGGCCAGGTCGTAGGCGGGGGAGACGAAGTTCGCGACGATGTTGATGCCGATGGTCGCCACCGTGAACGTCACCGCGCCGAGCAGGACGGCAACGGTGCTGTCGATGCGGCTGACCAGCTCGACGGGGTCGAAGACGTACTGCCCGTAGATGGCCAGGCTGCCGGCCGTGACGACGACCGAGACCACGGAGAAGGCGATGAAGTTGACCGGCAGTCCCCAGAAGTTGCCGACCTTGACCGCGCGCTTGCTCGGCGCGAACCGGGAGAAGTCGCAGAAGTTCAGCATCAGGGTCGAGAAGTAGGCCACCGTCAGGGCGATCGCCGCGAGGAACTCGTGCACCGCCTGGCCGGTGCTCAGGTGCTTGTCACTGAAGTTGAAGCTCAGCTCGCCGTGCGCCTCGACGAGGACCCAGCCGGCGAGAACCAGCATCACCACCCAGATGGCGGGTCCCGCGACGTCGGTGAGTCGGCGCACCGCCTCCATCCCGCGGCTGAACATCACCAGCTGGACGGCGGCGAGCGCGAGGAAAGCTACCCAGCCCAGTGGTGAGAGGCCGAGGAAGCCGCCGTCGGTGAGGGGCTTGAGACCGGGGAACACCCGGACGAGCAGCACCAGGAGTGCCACGGAGGCAAGCCAGGTCTGGATGCCGTACCAGAAGATCGCAATCACCGCCCGCACGAGGGCGGCGATGTTGGCGCCGTACACGCCGAAGCTGGCGCGGGCGAGGACGGGGTAGCAGACGCCGGTCGTCTGACCCGCGCAGCCGATCCAGTTCATCCCGACATTCACCAGCGCGATGCCGACGATCAGTGCGACGAGGACCTGCCAGCCCACCAGGCCCAGCGCGAAGAGGCCGGCGGCGAAGGTGTAGCCGCCGATCGAGTGGATGTCGCTCATCCACATGGCGAAGAGGCTGTACATGCGCCAGTGTCGCTCTGTGGCCGGCGCAAGGTCCTCGTTGTACAGCCGGCCGCTCGGGTCCTGGGCCTTCAAAGCCGCGTGGTCGACATCCTGCATGGGAGCTCCAGACTAGTTCCACATAGCGAAAGATTGTTTCCGCTTACGTGAAAGCCTGAGCCGCCCCGAGTTGGCCTGTCAAGGCTCGGGGCCTCACTGGGGTGAGTCCAGAAAGGCGCGTGCGACGTGGTCGCTGAGGGTTGACGGCCTCCGCGGACGCGTCCTAGGCTTCTTCCACATATTGATTATTAAGTTTCGCCATACGGAAACAGGAGGCGTCGTGAGCCACCACCTCCGGTACGAGGTCAACTGCTCCATCCTCTTCACCGAGCTGCCGCTCCTCGAGCGCCCCGCGGCGGTGAAGGAGGCCGGCTTCGGAGGCGTCGAGTTCTGGTGGCCGTTCGCCGGCCCGGTGCCCGACGACAAGGAGGCCGACGCGTTCGTCCGCGCGGTGCGCGACGCGGGCGTGCAGCTTGTCGGGCTGAACTTCTTCGCGGGGGACATGCCTTCGGGCGACAGGGGAGTGCTGTCCGATCCCAAGCGCAGCCAGGAGTTCCGCGACAACATCGACGCCACGCTGGGCATCGGCGAGCAGCTCGGCTGCCCGGGCTTCAACGCGCTCTACGGCAACCGCATCGACGGTATCGACCCGGCCGAGCAGGACGAGCTCGCGGTGGAGAACCTCCGGCTCGCGGCCCGCGCGGCGGAGCGCATCGGCGGCACCGTGCTCGTCGAGCCGGTCAGCGGCACGCCGGCGTACCCGCTCAAGACCGCGGCCGACGCCCTCGCCGTCATCGACCGGGTCGGCGCCGGCAACGTCGGCCTGCTCGCGGACCTCTACCACCTCAGCGTCAACGGCGACGACGTCGACCGGGTGATCGCCGAGCACACCGGGCGCATCGCGCACGTGCAGATCGCCGACGACCCCGGCCGCAACGAGCCCGGCACCGGCAACCTCGCCCTCGACGCCCAGCTGACCGCGCTGGAGGCCAACGGCTACTCCGGCTGGGTCGGCCTGGAGTACAAGCCCTCCGCCGCGACCGTCGACAGCTTCGCCTGGCTGGAGAAGGCTCGCCGCGCCCTCTGAGGCGTACGACGACCCTCCCCGATCCGCCTTGCAGACAAGGAGAAACTCATGACCAGCATCGCCTTCATCGGCCTGGGCATCATGGGCAGCCCGATGGCCTGCCACCTCGCCGCGGCCGGCCACGAGGTCACCGGCTACAACCGCTCGCCGGAGAAGACCAAGCCGCTCGTCGATGCCGGTGGCAGCGCCGCGGGCAGCATCGCGGAGGCGGTCGAGGGCAAGGACGTCGTCTGCCTGATGGTGCCGGACTCGCCCGACGTCGAGGACGTGCTCACCGGCGAGGACGGCGTCTTCGCGAACGCCCGGCAGGGTGCGCTGGTCATCGACTTCTCCACCATCCGTCCGGACGTGACCGTCGCGCTGGCGCAGCAGGCGCAGGAGCACGGCCTGCGGATGCTCGACGCCCCGGTCTCGGGCGGTGAGGCGGGCGCGAAGAACGCCGTACTGTCGATCATGGTCGGCGGCGACGAGGCCGACTTCGAGGAGGCCAGACCGCTGCTCGACGTCGTCGGCAAGACCGTCGTGCTTGTCGGGCCGAGCGGGTCGGGCCAGACCGTCAAGGCCGCCAACCAGCTGATCGTCGCCGCGAACATCGAGGCCCTCAGCGAGGCCGTCGTCTTCCTCGAGGCCTACGGCGTCGACACCACCGCCGCGCTCGAGGTGCTCGGCGGCGGCCTGGCCGGCTCGAAGGTGCTGGAGCAGAAGAAGCAGAACATGCTCGACCGGTCCTTCGAGCCCGGCTTCCGCATCGAGCTGCACCACAAGGACATGGGCATCGTCACCGCCGCGGCCCGCGAGGCCGGCGTGGTCGTCCCGCTCGGCAGCCTCGTCGCCCAGCTGATGGCGAGCGCCAAGGCCGTCGGCGACGGCGGACTCGACCACTCCGGCCTGCTGCGCGGCGTCGAACGCCTCAGCGGCCGCTGACCCCCCTCGGACGTCATACGGATGGTGGGCTCCGGCGCACGGTCCGGATGACGTCCCACCGAAGACAGCAAGGAGCACTGACATGGCACGCATGCGCACGGTGGACGCCGCCGTCCTGATCCTGGAGAAGGAGGGCGCCACCCAGCTCTTCGGGCTGCCCGGCGCCGCGATCAACCCGTTCTACTCCGCGGTGCGGGCGCACGGCGGTCTCCGGCACGTGCTCGCCCGGCACGTCGAGGCGGCCTCCCACATGGCCGAGGGCTACACCCGCGCGGCCGCGGGCAACATCGGCGTCTGCGTCGGTACGTCGGGTCCCGCCGGCACCGACATGATCACCGGCCTGTACTCCGCCACCGCGGACTCCATCCCGATCCTGTGCATCACCGGGCAGGCGCCGGTGGCGAAGCTGCACAAGGAGGACTTCCAGGCGATCAACATCGCCGACATCGCCCGCCCGGTGACCAAGATGGCGGTCACCGTGCTGGAGCCGGCGCAGGTGCCGGGCACCTTGCAGAAGGCGTTCTGGCTGATGCGCGAGGGCCGCCCCGGGCCGGTGCTCGTCGACCTGCCGATCGACGTGCAGCAGGCGGAGATCGAGTTCGACATCGACACCTACGAGCCGCTGCCGGTGACCCGGCCGGCCGCCACCAGGGCGCAGGCCGAGAAGGTGCTCGCGATGCTGGCGCGGGCCGAGCGTCCCCTGATCGTCGCCGGTGGTGGCGTCGTCAACGCCGACGCCGCCGACCTGCTGGTCGAGCTCGCCGAGCTCACCGGCGTGCCGGTGGTGCCGACACTGATGGGCTGGGGCGCGATCCCCGACGACCACCCGCTGATGGCGGGCATGGTCGGCCTGCAGACCTCCCACCGCTACGGCAACGCCACCATGCTCGCCAGCGACTTCGTGCTCGGCATCGGCAACCGCTGGGCCAACCGGCACACCGGCGGGCTGGACACCTACACGCGCGGACGCACCTTCGTGCACGTCGACATCGAGCCGACCCAGATCGGCCGGGTCTTCGCTCCCGACTACGGCATCGTCTCCGACGCGAAAGCGGCCCTCGAGGTCTTCGTCGAGGTCGCCCGCGAGCACGCAGTGGCCGGACAGCTGCCCGACCGCACCGCCTGGGCCGACGAGTGCCGTGATCGCAAGCGGTCGCTGCTGCGTCGTACCAACTTCGACGACGTGCCGGTGAAGCCGCAGCGGGTCTACCAGGAGATGAACAAGGCGTTCGGGCCCGACGTCCGCTACGTCTCCACGATCGGGCTGTCGCAGATCCAGGCGGCGCAGATGCTGCACGTCTACAAGCCGCGGCACTGGATCAACGCCGGGCAGGCCGGCCCGCTGGGCTGGACCGTGCCGGCCACGCTCGGTGTGGCCGCGGCCGACCCGGAGGCGACCGTCGTCGCGCTCAGCGGTGACTACGACTTCCAGTTCCTGATCGAGGAGCTCGCGGTCGGGGCGCAGTTCAACATCCCCTACATCCACGTGGTGGTGAACAACTCCTACCTCGGCCTGATCCGCCAGTCGCAGCGCGCCTTCGACATGGACTACTGCGTGCAGCTGTCCTTCGACAACGTCAACAGCCCGGAGGTCGGCGGCTA
>DATDNR010000116.1:0-32198 GCA_036518175.1 Marmoricola sp. | reverse complement strand
CGAGGTGGTGTCGCGTGCCTCCCGCATCGTGGTCAAGGTCGGCTCCTCCTCACTGACCACCGGGCACGGCGACATCGACCCCGGCCGGGTCGCCGGCCTCGTCGACAGCCTCGCGGCGGTCCGGGACCGCGGCGCCGACCTGGTGCTGGTCTCCTCCGGAGCCATCGCCGCAGGGCTGGCGCCACTCTCGTTCGGGAGGCGGCCACGCGACCTCGCCCGGCAGCAGGCCGCGGCCTCCGTCGGCCAGGGGCTGCTGGTGCACCGCTACACCGAGGAGTTCGCCCGCCACGGCCAGGTCACCGGGCAGGTGCTGCTGACGCTGGACGACGTCACCCGGCGCAGCCACTACCGCAACGCCCAGCGCACCTTCGACAAGCTGCTCGAGCTCGGCGCGGTGCCGATCGTGAACGAGAACGACACCGTCGCGACCACCGAGATCCGCTTCGGCGACAACGACCGCCTGGCGGCCCTGGTGGCTCATCTGGTGCACGCCGACCTGCTGGTGCTGCTCTCCGACGTGGAGGGGCTGTACGACGGGCCGCCCTCACGACCGGGCTCCCGGCTGCTCACCGACGTGCGCGGTGACGGCGACCTCGAGGCGGTCCGGGTCGGCGCCAGCAGCTCGGGCGTCGGCACCGGCGGCATGCGCACCAAGCTCGAGGCCGCCGGGATCGCCACGGGCGCCGGCATCCCGGTCGTGCTCGCCGCTGCTTCGGCTGCCCGGCAGGCCCTGGCCGGCAGTCCGGTCGGCACGCTGTTCCATCCCACCGGTCGCCGGCGCCCCAGCCGGCTGCTGTGGCTGGCCCACGCGACGGCGGGCAAGGGCCGGATCGAGATCGATGCCGGGGCCGTGCTCGCGCTCACCGAGCGCCGCGCCTCGCTGCTGCCCGCGGGTGTGGTGCGGGTCCATGGCCAGTTCGGCGCCGGCGACCCGGTCGACGTGGTGGCCCCCGACGGGGAGGTGGTCGCCCGCGGCCTGGTCAACTACGACTCCGCGGAACTGCCCGCGCTGGCCGGCCGCTCCACCAGGGCGCTGGCCCGCGAGCTCGGCGCGGCGTACGAGCGCGAGGTCGTGCACCGCGACGACATGGTGCTGCTGTAGGCAACCGCCCGACGGCGGTGTGACCTACCTCTTTCGGGAAATGGCCGAAAGCCGTGACCGGATCCGGAACACTGGTGCGAACGACGCCATCAGCGAAGGACGCGACCCATCACCCAGCCAGCACTCCGCCACTGGCACGTGGCCATCACCGTCTCGGGCGACCCGGTCGAACCCATGCTCGTCCGGGCCGCTCTGCTGCGCCTGAGCCAGGAGCGCCCGTTCCTGGAGTCGCTGCGGTTCTCCGCCGACCGGGCCGAGGTCCAGTTCTGGGATGAGGGGGAGTCGATGCTCGACGTGGCCTCCCTCGCGCTCCGGTTGTGGAGCGAGCACCGGGAGTCGGCCGGCCTGCCGCGCTGGGAGGTTGTGGGACTCGAGGTCGTCGAGAAGGAGCTCCGGGAGGACACCGTCGACGGGGCGCGTGGCATGACCGCCACCCCGCTGTCGCCGATCGCCTTCTGAGGCTCCGGCGCGCCCCTCCGGGCGCTGCGGCAGCGGCGCGCCCCGATACTCTGAGCGTCATGCCCGACCAGACCGACGGCGGTGACTTCCGCACCATCGCCGCCCGCGCGCGCGAGGCGGCCACCGACCTCGCTGTGCGGACCCGGGCGGCCAAGGATGCCGCCCTGGAGGCGATGGCCGAGCAGCTGATGGCCGACGCCACGGGCGTGCTGGAGGCCAACGCCGCCGACGTCGCGGCCGCCGAGGCGACCCGCGCCGGCGCACCCCTCGTCGACCGGCTCCGGCTCGACGAGGCCCGGCTCGCCGCCATGGCGCACGGCTTGCGCGACGTCGCGGCGTTGCCGGACCCGGTCGGGGAGGTGGTCCGCGGATCCACGCTGGCCAACGGGCTGGAGCTGCGTCAGGTGCGCGTGCCCTTCGGCGTGGTCGGCATCATCTACGAGGCACGCCCGAACGTGACCGCGGACGCGGCCGGCATCTGCCTCAAGAGCGGCAACGCGGTGTTGCTGCGCGGCTCCTCGAGCGCCCAGCAGTCCAACGCGGCCATCGTCGACGCGCTCCGCACCGGGCTGCGGCGCGCCGGCCTGCCTGAGGACGCGGTGCAGCTGGTGCCGGGCCACGGACACGGTGCGGCCAAGCCGCTGATGCGGGCGCGCGGCCTGGTCGACGTGCTGATCCCCCGGGGTGGGGCCGGGCTGATCCGGTCGGTCGTCGAGGAGTCCACCGTGCCGGTGATCGAGACCGGGGTGGGCAACTGCCACGTCTACGTCGACGCGGCCGCCGACCTGGAGATGGCGCTGCGCATCGTGCTGAACGCCAAGACCCAGCGCACCTCCGTGTGCAACGCGGCAGAGTCGTTGCTGGTGCACGCCGACGTCGCCGAGGCCTTCCTGCCCATGGTGCTGCCCGCGCTGCAGGACGCCGGGGTCCGCGTGCACGGCGACGAGCGTGTCGCCGCGCATCCCGGGGTCGAGCCGGCCACCGAGGACGACTGGGCGACGGAGTACCTCGGGCTGGAGATCTCCGCGGCCGTCGTACCCTCGCTGGAGGCGGCGATCGACCACATCCGGCGCTACTCCTCGCAGCACACCGACGCCATCGTGACCGACTCCCAGTCCGCGGCCCGACGGTTCACCGCGGCGGTCGACTCGGCCGCGGTCGTGGTCAACGCCTCCACCCGCTTCACCGACGGCGGCGAGTTCGGCTTCGGCGCGGAGATCGGGATCTCCACCCAGAAGCTGCATGCGCGCGGACCGATGGGCCTGCCCGAGATGACCTCCACCAAGTACGTCGTCATCGGAGACGGCCACACCCGGTGAGGCTCCTGGTCCTGACCTTCGGGTTCGCGGCCATCTCCGCGATCATCCCCGTCTTCAACATGGAGGCCTACATCGTCCTGGTGTACGCCAAGACCCAGGAGTTCACCGCGCTGGAGCTCGCCGCGGTCGGGTCGCTGGGTCAGAACGTCGGCAAGCTGGTGTGGTACTACGTGGCCCGCGGCGTGCTCGACATCCCGTGGCTGCACCAGCGACTGGAGCAGCCCAAGCGGAAGGCCGCCTACGAGCGCTGGCGCGAGCGGGTGGAGGGACGGCCGGTCTTCAGCGGCCTGCTCACGTTCGTCTCCGCCGCGGTGGGCTTCCCGCCGTTCTTCGTGATCGCGGCCCTCGCGGGCACGCTGCGGATGAACGTCGTGGTGTTCTTCGTCGCCGGCCTCGCCGGCCGGACACTGTTCTTCTGGGCGCTGCTCGCAGGGTTCGGCCTGTTCCTGCACTGATCAGCGGAGCCGATAGGCTGTGCGGCATGTCGATGACACCCCTGTTGATCGGGATGCTGCCCCTCGCCGAGTCGGGCGTCGAGCACTCGAAGTCCACCTCCTTCATGGTGGGCGGCGGCGCCTTCGTGATCTTCATGATCCTGCTGATGGCGATGCTCTCCTTCGGCAAGGGACGCGAGCACTCCTGAACCGGACACCGGCGACCGGTCCCCGACGACGCGTCGGGGTGATGGGTGGCACCTTCGACCCGATCCACCACGGTCACCTGGTCGCAGCCAGCGAGGTGCAGGCGTGGTTCGGCCTGGACGAGGTGGTCTTCGTGCCGACGGGGGAGCCGTGGCAGAAGTCGCGGCGGGTGGTCTCCCCGGCGGAGCACCGTTACCTGATGACCGTGATCGCCACCGCCTCCAACCCCCGTTTCACCGTCTCGAGGGTCGACATCGACCGGCCCGGGCCGACGTACACCATCGACACGTTGACCGACCTGCACGGCGCCATGCCCGACGCCGAGCTGTTCTTCATCACCGGTGCCGACGCGCTGACCGAGATCTTCACCTGGCGCGACGCCGACGAGCTCTTCGCGCTGGCGCACTTCGTCGGTTGCACCCGGCCGGGCTATGAGATGGCGCCGACCGCGCTCGGCAAGATCCCGCGTGACCGGGTCACGATCCTGGAGATCCCCGCGCTGGCGATCTCCTCGACCGAGTGCCGCGAGCGGCGCGCGAACGGGGAGCCGGTGTGGTACCTCGTGCCCGACGGCGTCGTGCAGTACATCAGCAAGTACGACCTCTACGCGCGCGTGCCCGCCGACGCCCGCGCCGTCCATCCCTCGGAGATCCATGACCGCCACTGAACGCGCCCTGGAGCTGGTTCGCGTCGCGGCGCGCGCCGCGTCGGACAAGCTCGCCGAGAACATCATCGCCTTCGACGTCAGCGACCAGCTGGTCATCACCGACGCGTTCGTGCTCTGCTCGGCGCCCAACGACCGCCAGGTGCACGCGATCGTCGACGAGATCGAGGACAAGCTCCGCGCCGCCGGCGCCAAGCCGGTGCGCCGCGAAGGGGAGCGCGACGGACGCTGGGTGCTGCTGGACTACGCCGACATCGTCGTGCACGTCCAGCACGAGGAGGAACGCCAGTTCTACGCCCTCGAACGGCTCTGGCGCGACTGCCCGCTGGTCGAGCTGCCGGCGGACGTCACCTCCGGGCGTGGCTGAGCCGGGTCGCGGCAGCGACGCGACGGGCGTGCGCCGGTTGGTGCTGGTGCGGCACGGCCAGACCGCCTGGAACCTCGAAGGCCGTGCTCAGGGCCACACCGACGTCTCGCTGGACGCCACCGGCCGGGCACAGGCGCGGGCGATGGCGGCGTACGTCGGTGCGATGTCCCCGACCGCGCTGTGGTGCAGTGACCTCGCCCGCGCGCGGGAGACGGCGGCGTACGTCGAGACCGCGACCGGGCTGACCGCACGACCGGACGCCCGCCTGCGCGAGTTCGACGTGGGCCTGCGCGCCGGCCTCACGGTCGCCGAGTTCGCCCGCCGCTTCCCCGACGAGCACGCCGTCTGGGCGGCCGGGCACGTGACCGGGGGAGTGCCCGGCTCGGAGACCACGGCCGAGGTGACCGGCCGGATGGTGCCGGTGCTGCGCGCGGTGCTCGCCGCGACCGCGGTCGGGGAGACCAGTGTGGTGGTGACGCACGGAGCGGCGCTGCGGGTGTCGCTGGCCGCGCTGCTGGGGTGGCCCGACGGGCTCGACCTGACGCTGCGGGCGATGGACAACTGCGGCTGGTCCACCGTCGAGGAGGAGCCCTCGCGCGGACGGCCGCGGCTGGCGTCGTACAACGAGACGGCGCACCCCGGGGTGCACACCCCCGATTTCGCATCCGACGCACCGGTTGGATAGGATCACCGAGGTTTCCCGGTCAGTTTCGGGACTCGGGGCTGTGGCGCAGTTGGTAGCGCACCTCCATGGCATGGAGGGGGTCAGGGGTTCGAATCCCCTCAGCTCCACCACACCTTGCCCGGGTGCGGTCGGTCCGGCCGTGTCCCGCCGTCAGAAGCCGACGACCGGATGCGGCGTGTACGGCTCCTCGAGCGCGCCGACCTCGGCGTCGTCCAGCTCCAGGTCCACCGCAGCGATGGCGTCACTGAGGTGCTCGGGCCTGGTCGCGCCGACGATCGGCGAGGTGACCACGGACTGGTGGAGCACCCAGGCCAGGGCCACCTGCGCCCGCGGCACGCCCCGCTGCTCGGCGACCTTGCCGACCTGCTCGACGATGGTGCGGTCGGACCCGGAGACGTCGTAGAGGGACCGGCCGAATTCGTCGGTCTCGCTGCGACGGGTCTCCTCGCCCCACGGCCTGGCCAGGCGGCCACGGGCCAGCGGGCTCCAGGGCAGCACGCCGATGCCCTCGTCGGCGCAGAGGGGCAGCATCTCGCGCTCCTCCTCGCGGTTGAGCAGGTTGTAGTGGTCCTGCATCGAGACGACAGGTTGTAGTGGTCCTGCATCGAGACGAAGCGCGTCCACCCGTTCAGGTCCGCGACGTGCAGCATCTTCGCGAACTGCCAGGCCCACATCGACGAGGCGCCGACGTACCGGGCCTTGCCCGCCCGGACCACGTCGTGCAGCGCCTCCACGGTCTCCTCCACCGGCGTGTGCGGGTCGAAGCGGTGGATCTGGTACAGGTCGACGTAGTCGGTGCCGAGCCGGCGCAGGCTCGCGTCGATCTGGGCCATGATCGCCTTGCGCGACAGGCCCGCGCCGTTCGGTCCCGGATGCATTCGTCCGTTGACCTTGGTGGCGATGACCACCTCGTCGCGCCGGGTGAGCTCGTTGAGCGCACGACCGGTGATCTCCTCGCTGCTGCCGTCGGAGTACACGTTGGCGGTGTCGAAGAAGTTCACCCCGGCCTCCACGGCCTGGCGGATCAGCGGGCGGCTCTCCTCCTCGCCCAGCGTCCAGGCGTGGTTGCCGCGGTCGGGCTCGCCGAAGCTCATGCAGCCGAGGCAGATCCGGGAGACCTCCAGACCGGTGTTGCCGAGACGGGTGTAGCGCATGGGATCCTTCCGGTCGACGTTGTGGGGCGGAGACGGTCAGAAGCCGGGAGGCGTCTGGCCGGGAGCCTTCTGCTGGGAGAGCAGCTCGCGTCCCTGGGCGGCGAACTTGTGCTCCACCAGCACTTCGTACCTGGTGGCCACCACCTGGGTGACCGAGGTGAAGTCCCGACGTCCGCGCGTGGCCGCGTAGCCGGCGAGGGCCCAGACGAGCCCGAAGAGCGCACCGAACAACGCGGTGGCGATGATGATGGCGAACGTGCTGCCCCGGCCGAACAGCGAGAAGATCACTCCGACGAAGATCCCCATCCAGATGCCGGAGAGGGCCCCGCCCGCGGCGACCTTGGCGGTGGTCAGCCGTCCGGTGACGCGCTCCACCTGCTTGAGCTCGGTGCCCACGATGAGGCAGTTCTGCACCGGGAACTCGTGGTCGGAGAGGAAGTCGACGGCTGCCTGCGCCTGCTCGTAGGTGTCGTAGACACCGAGCGACATCGGGAACTCCAGCGACAGCGCGGAGGTCGGGATGCGCGACTGCTGCGGTCCTGTCATACAGCCAGTGTGACAGGCGGCACCTGTGGGTGGATGGCACACTCGGGGCATGGCGACCAGCGGCGTCCGGGTCGCCCGGGTGTACGACGCCCCCGGGCCCGACGAGGGCGCTCGGGTCCTGGTCGACCGGCTGTGGCCCCGCGGCCTGCGCAAGGACGACGCCCCCGTCGACGCCTGGATCAAGGGCGTGGCGCCCTCGGACGAGCTGCGCCGGTGGTACGCCCACGATCCCGCGAGGTACGACGAGTTCGCCCGCCGCTACCGCGCGGAGCTCGCCGACGAGGAGCACACCGGCGCGCTCGCCGAGCTGCGGGAGTTGGTCGGCCGGGGGCCGGTCATCCTGTTGACCGCCACCAAGGATGTGTCACACAGCCAGGCCACGGTGCTGGCTGACCACCTGACCGAGGAGAAGGGATGATCCATGCAGAGCACCTCGCTGACCGACCTCGCCGATGAGCTGGTCAGGCAGGCGAAGGAGAGCAAGGCCGGCCGGGCCTCGCGCACGGTCCACGGCGGCCGCGAGCACGCGCTGCGGCAGACGATGATCGCGCTGGCCGCCGGCGAGCAGCTGCACGAGCACGAGAGCCCGGACGAGGCGACGGTGCAGGTGCTGCGCGGTCGGGTGCGGCTCTCCACCGGCTCGGACAGCGTCGAGCTCGCCGAACGCGACTTCCTGGTCGTCCCGCCCGAGCGGCACGCCGTGGAGGCCGCCGACGACGCGGTGCTGCTGCTCACCACGTCGATGCACGGCATCGGCTGAGCCGGCGCCCGGTCAGGTGATGGTCATGCCGCCGTCGACGGCGAGGGTCTGCCCGGTGATGTAGCCGGCGGCGGGGGAGGCCAGGAAGACCACGGTCGCCGCCAGCTCGCGCGGATCACCGGACCGGCCCGACGGGATCCGGGACTGCTGGGCGTCCAGGTAGCCCGGTGGGTACTGCTCGGTCATCTCGCTGGCGAAGAACCCGGGCGCGAGCGCGTTGACGCGGATGCCCTTGCGGCCGGTCCACTGCTGGGCCAGGTCGCGGGTGAGCCCGATCAGGCCCGCCTTCGAAGCGGCGTACGCCGCCTGCGGCAGGCCGGCCGTGGTCAGCCCCAGCACCGAGGAGATGTTGATGATCGCGCTGCCCGGCTCCATCACCCGCCCGCAGGCCTGGGCCATCCAGTAGCAGCCGTTGAGGTTGACGTCGATCACCTGCCGGAACTGCTCGGGGCGCTCCCGCGTGGCCGGCACCGCCGTGCCGACGCCGGCGTTGTTCACCAGCACGTCCACGCGCCCGAGATCGGCCATGGTCGTGTCCACCAGGGCCTGACAGGCTTCGGGATCGGCCACGTCGGTGGCCACCGTGACCGCCCGGCGCCCGGCCTGCTCGACCAGCCGAGCGGTGTCGGCCAGGCGGTCGACGCGCCTGGCGCCCAGGGCCACGTCGGCACCTGCCTCGGCGAGCGCCTGCGCGAACGCGACGCCGAGCCCCGAGGAGGCACCGGTCACGATCGCGACCTTGCCGGAGAGGTCGAAGAGCTCCTTGATCGTCATGGGTTCCTTTCGGTCAGCGGTCCGTCGCCGGGTCAGCCGTGCGCCCGTCGAGCCTGCCAGGCCGAGGCGACCATCTCCTGCAGCGTGTGCCGCATCTGCCAGTCCAGGTCGCGGGCGGCGAGCTCTCCGGAGGCGACGATGCGGGCGGGATCGCCGGGGCGGCGGGGGCCGATCTCGGGAGTGAAGTCGGTCCCGGTCACCGTGGCGACGGCCGCCATGATCTCGCGCACCGAGCTGCCGGTGCCGGAGCCGAGGTTGTAGACGGGCTCGAGATCCTCGCCCGCGGAGAGCTTCTGCGCCGCCACCACGTGGGAGCGCGCGAGGTCGCGGACGTGGATGTAGTCGCGCACGCAGGTGCCGTCGGGAGTCGGGTAGTCCGCACCGTTGATCCGGGGCGTCTCGCCGGCCAGCAGCTTCTCGAAGACGATCGGGAAGAGGTTGTGCGGGCTGGTGTCGTAGAGGTCGTCGTACCCGGAGCCGACGACGTTGAAGTAGCGCAGCGAGGTGTGCCGCAGCCCGGTCGCGACCGCCTGGTCGTGCAGCAGCCACTCGCCGATGAGCTTGGACTCGCCGTACGGCGACTCGGGGCGGGTCGGCGTCTCCTCGGTGACCACGTCGACGTCCGGCGTGCCGAAGGTGGCCGCGCTGGAGGAGAACACCACCCGGCCGACCCCGGCCCGCTGCATCGCCTCGAGCAGTGAGACCGTGCCGGTGACGTTCTGCGTGTAGGTGTGCAGCGGCCGCTCGACCGAGACGCCGGCGTACTTGAACCCGGCAACGTGCACCACGCCCTCCACGTCGTGCTCGGCGAGGGCCCGCTCGACGAGCCCGGTGTCGACGACCGAGCCCTGGACGAAGGGGGTGTCCGCGTCGACGAACTCCCGGTGGCCGCTGCTCAGGTCGTCGAGGACGACGGCGGCGAGGCCGACCTCGCGAAGGGCCCTCACCACGTGCGCCCCGATGTAGCCCGCACCTCCGGTCACCAGCCAGCTCATGGATCCTCCTGGGTGTCTCGGCACTTCGTCGGCACGACTGTAGGGCGTCGCAACGGTGCTCCGAGTTGCCGGCACGCTCGAGGTGCAAAGCCTCGGAAAGCGGGTACGTTCCCATGAGGGATGCCCTTGGTGCGCTCACTCGGGAGGGAACGATGACAGTTCTTGCCTCCGGTTCGGCCCTGCTGCGGCTCGACGCCAGCTGGATCGACTACCTGCTGGTTGCGATCTACTTCCTCTTCGTCCTCGGCATCGGCCTGATGGCCCGGCGCTCGGTGTCGAGCAGTCTGGACTTCTTCCTCTCGGGGCGTTCGCTGCCCGCGTGGGTGACCGGCCTGGCCTTCATCTCCGCCAACCTCGGGGCGGTGGAGATCATGGGGATGTCGGCCAACGGCGCCGCCATCGGCATGCCGACGTTCCACTACTACTGGATCGGCGCGATCCCGGCGATGCTCTTCCTCGCCGTGGTGATGATGCCGTTCTACTACGGCTCCAAGGTGCGGTCGGTCCCCGAGTTCATGCACCGTCGGTTCGGACCGGCCGCGCACCTGGTCAACGCGATCAGCTTCGCGGTCGCCCAGGTGCTCATTGCCGGGGTCAACCTCTATCTGCTCGCGACCATCGTCAACGCGCTGCTCGGCTGGCCGATCTGGGTGTCCACCATCATCGCCGCGGTGATCGTGCTCTTCTACATCACCCTCGGCGGACTCTCCGCGGCGATCTACAACGAGGTGCTGCAGTTCTTCGTCATCGTTGCCGCGCTGACGCCGCTGACAGTGATCGGGCTGTCCAAGGTCGGCGGCTGGAGCGGGCTGCAGGACAAGATGACGCAGGCGGGCAGCGGCAGCCAGATGGCGTCCTGGCCCGGCACCGCGCTCACCGAGTTCAGCTCGAGTGTGTGGTCGGTGATCGGCATCGTGCTCGGCCTCGGGTTCGTCCTCTCCTTCGGCTACTGGACCACGAACTTCGTCGAGGTGCAGCGCGCCATGGCGAGCAAGGACATGAACGCCGCTCGCCGGGCGCCCGTGATCGGGTCGTTCCCGAAGATGTTCATCCCGTTCATCATCATCGTCCCGGGGATGATCTCGGCCGTCCTCGTGCCAGAGCTCGCCAAGTACAAGGCCAGCGGCGGCAAGAGCGGCGGCGGGGTCACCTACGACAACGCCCTGCTCTACCTGATGCGCGACCTGCTGCCCAACGGCCTGCTGGGCATCGCCATCGCCGGGCTGCTCGCCGCCTTCATGGCCGGCATGGCGGCCAACATCTCGGCGTTCAACACCGTGATGAGCTACGACATCTGGCAGGCCTACGTGCAGAAGGACAAGCCCGATGCCTTCTACACCCGGTTCGGCCGCTGGGCCACCGTGGCTGCCACCATCATCGCCATCGGCACCTCGTTCTTCGCCGGGCAGTACAGCAACATGATGGACTACCTGCAGGTCCTCTTCGGGTTCTTCAACGCCCCGCTGTTCGCCACCTTCATCCTCGGCATGTTCTGGAAGAAGATGAGCGCCGCCGCAGGCTGGACCGGACTCGTCTCCGGCACGGTGGCGGCGGTCATCGTCGCGGTCCTGTCCAAGGACGCCCTCGGCGTGGCGGGGCAGGGCGGCGTCAGCGTCGGGGTGATCAACCTCAGCGGTCAGGGCGCGGCGTTCGTGGCCGCCGGTGCCGCCTTCATCGTGGACGTGATCGTCAGCGTCCTGGTGACCGGCATGTCGCGGCCCAAGCCCGAGTCCGAGCTCCGCGGCCTGGTGTACTCGCTGACCCCGAAGGAGGACCTGATGGGGGAGCGGGTCTCGCACTGGTGGGAGTCCCCGACCAGGCTCGCCGGGATCTCGCTGGTGCTGGTGATCATCCTCAACGTGATCTTCCACTGAGAAGGGAAGCGCCATGACCCAGGAACCCACGAGCCCCGCCCACGAGACGACGGACGGCCCGCGTCGCCACGCCGCCGGACTCTTCGACATCCGCAACATCATCGGGGCCCTGCTCGCCCTCTACGGGCTCATCCTGCTGCTGGTGGCGATCTTCGGCGGCGCCGGCCAGGCCGACCGCAACGTCGGCGCCAACCTCTGGACGGGCATCGCCCTGCTCGTGGCCGGAGGGTTCTTCCTGCTCTGGGCGAGACTGCGCCCGATCGTGGTGGACGAGGTCGAGCTCAGCCGGCAGATGAGGGACGACGGCTGAGGGGTCTACACTGGCTCCATGAGCACCAGCTGGACCTCCCTGCTCCTTAGTTAGCCGCGTCGGACTCCCGGCGCGGCTGCCCCTCGCGTGCGAGGGGCTTTTGCATGTCCCGAGGACGCAGACGACCAGCACGAGGTGTGAGAGGGCCGAGGAGGAGCACGATGAGCGAGCGCGCAGCGCAGGGTCAGGAGCACGACCAGCAGGACCATTACGACGTCCACGCCGTGGAGGCGAAGTGGCTGCCGGTGTGGGAGAAGCTGGACTGCTTCCGCGCCGACGACGACAGCCCGCGGGAGAAGCGCTACGCGCTGACGATGTTCCCCTACCCCAGCGGCGACCTGCACATGGGCCACGCGGAGGTCACCGCGCTGCACGACGTGATCGCCCGCTACTGGTGGCAGCGCGGCTACGAGGTGATGAACCCGATCGGCTGGGACTCCTTCGGGCTGCCGGCGGAGAACGCCGCGATCCGCAACGACGAGCACCCGGCGACCTACACCTACGCCAACATCGAGACCCAGGCCGAGTCCTTCCGCAGGTACGCCTGCGCCTTCGACTGGTCCCGCCGGCTGCACACCTCCGACCCCGAGTACTACCGGTGGACCCAGTGGCTGTTCCTGCGCTTCCGCGAGCGCGGCCTGGCCTACCGGAAGAAGAGCCCGGTCAACTGGTGCCCCCAGGACCAGACGGTGCTGGCCAACGAGCAGGTCGTCGACGGGCACTGCGAGCGGTGCGGCGCGGAGGTCACCCGCCGCGAGCTGACGCAGTGGTACTTCAAGATCACCGACTACGCCCAGCGCCTGCTGGACGACATGACCGATCTGGAGGGGCGCTGGCCGGAGCGGGTGCTGACCCTGCAGCGCAACTGGATCGGCCGCTCCGAGGGCGCCCACGTCGACTTCGTGCTGAACCTGGCCGACGGGTCGCGCCGTCCGGTCACCGTCTACACCACCCGGCCGGACACCCTGTACGGCGCGACCTTCATGGTCATCGCCGCCGACGCGGATCTGGCGGCCGAGGTCGTCGCCCCGGAGCAGCGGGCGGCCTTCGAGACCTACCTGGAGGAGGTCCGCAAGGAGTCCGACATCGACCGCCTGGCCACGGGCAAGGACAAGACCGGTGTCGACCTGGGCATCACCGCGACCAACCCGGTCAACGGTGAGGAGGTGCCCGTCTGGGCGGCCGACTACGTGCTGGCCGACTACGGCACCGGCGCGATCATGGCCGTGCCGGCCCACGACCAGCGCGACCTGGACTTCGCCAGGAAGTTCGGGCTGCCGGTGCGGACGGTGGTCGACACCGGTGAGCCCGACCCCGAGGAGACGTTCGTCGCCACCACCGGGGACGGCGTCTACGTCAACAGCGGCGACCTGGACGGCCTGACCGACAAGTCGGCGGGCATCCGGCGGATCATCGAGCGTCTGGAGGCCGACGGCACGGGCGCCGGCGCGGTGAACTTCCGGCTGCGCGACTGGCTGCTGTCGCGGCAACGCTTCTGGGGAGCGCCGATCCCGATCGTGCACTGCGCCGGGTGCGGGGAGGTCGCCGTACCCGACGAGCAGCTGCCCGTGGAGCTGCCCGACCTGAAGGGCGCCGATCTCAAGCCCAAGGGCGTCTCCCCGCTGGCGGCGGCCGAGGAGTGGGTGAACACCACCTGTCCGCAGTGTGGGGGCCCCGCGTTGCGGGACACCGACACCATGGACACCTTCGTGGACTCCTCCTGGTACTTCCTGCGCTACTGCTCCCCGGGCAAGGAGGACGGTCCCTTCGACCCCGCGCAGGTTGCCGCCTGGATGCCTGCGGACATCTACGTGGGTGGTGTCGAGCACGCGGTGCTGCACCTGCTGTACAGCAGGTTCTTCACCAAGGTGCTGCACGACATGGGCATGCTGGGCTTCGTCGAGCCGTTTGCGGCGCAGCTGAACCAGGGCGTCGTGATCAACCAGGGCAAGAAGATGAGCAAGTCCCTGGGCAACGGGGTGCACCTGGGGGAGCAGCTGGCCAGCTACGGCGTCGACGCCGTCCGGCTGACCCTGGTCTTCGCCGGGCCGCCCGAGGACAACATCGACTGGGCCGATGTCTCGCCCGCGGGGTCGCTGCGCTTCCTGCAGCGTGCCTGGCGGTTGAGCGGTGACGTCGCCTCCGCGCCCGGCACCGACCCCTCCACCGGCGACGTCGGCCTGCGCAAGGTGACCCACCGCACCGTGCACGAGGCCGCGGAGCTGGTCGAGGGCCACCGGTTCAACGTGATGGTGGCGAGGGTGATGGAGCTGGTCAACGCCACCCGCAAGGCCATCGACGCCGGTCCGGGCCCGGCGGATCCCGCGGTCCGGGAGGCCGCGGAGGTCGTCGCTGTGCTGCTGTCCCTGATCGCTCCCTACACCGCCGAGGAGATGTGGGAGCGGTTGGGACATGCGCCGAGCGTGGCCCGTGCCGGCTGGCCGGCGGTCGACGAGGCACTGCTGGTGCAGGACAGCGTCACCGCCGTGGTGCAGGTCCAGGGCAAGGTCAAGGCGCGGCTGGAGGTCTCCCCGTCGATCACCGAGGCCGATCTGCAGGCGTTGGCGCTGGCCGACGAAGCCGTGCAGCGTGCGCTGGCCGGCAAGCAGGTGCGCAAGGTGATCGTGCGGGCCCCCAAGCTGGTCAACGTCGTCGCGGGCTGACCGCGGTGCCGTCAACCGAGGAGACCCCGCGGCGGCGGTGGCCCGGATGGGTCTACCAAGGCGGCGAGGAGCCGGACTACCGGTTCAGCTTCGCCAACGAGCGCACCTTCCTGGCCTGGATCCGCACCTCGCTGGCGCTTCTCGCCGGCGGCGTGGCCCTCGACACGGTGCCCCTGCACCTGTCCGAGAGCCTGCGGCGGGCGCTGGCCGTGCTGCTGATCGCCCTGGGACTGACCTGTGCGGTCGCAGCCTGGGTGCGCTGGGCCCGCGCCGAACGCGCCATGCGCCGTGGCGAGCCGATGCCCTCGGTGCTGGTCAGCGGCGTGCTGACGGTGGCACTCGTCGTCGCGGCGGTGGCGGTGCTCGTCGCCGTGCTGCTGCCCTGAGGCCGCCATGCCTTCCTCCGGGTTGCCGCTGGAGCGCACCGCGCTCGCCTGGCAGCGCACCGCCCTGTCGCTGATGGCTGCCTCCCTCGCGGTGTCCCGTCTGGCTTACGGGCGGCTCGGCGCCTGGGCGGTGCTGAGCGCCGCGCTGGGGATCCCGCTCACCGGCTGGGTCTTCTGGATCAGCGGTGCCCGCTACCGCGCCCGGACGGGCCACGAGGGCCTGCACTCCACCGGGGGCGTGGCCCCGGCCCTGCTCGTGGCCGCGGTGTGCGCGATGGCCGGGACGGCGCTGGCCGCGGCGTGGCTCTCCTGACCCCGGTCAGAGGCGCGAGACCGCCTCGGCGACCGGAGTCTCTCCACCGACCAGGGCGAAGGTCTTGCCGACCGTGCCCGGCGTCTCCAGCACCGCGGCCAGCACGGCGGCGACGTCATCGCGGGGGATCTCGCCCCGCTCCACGGAGCCTGCGGCCACACGGCCGGTGCCGGGCTCGTCGACGAGACGCCCGGGCTTGACCACCGTCCAGTCCAGGTCGCGCGAGCGCAGGTCGTCGTCGGCCTGCTGCTTGGCCCGCAGGTAGACCTGGAAGACGTCCTCGGAGTCCGGGTCGGCCCGCTCGGTGCCCATCGAGGAGACCATCACGTAGCGGCGTACCCCGGCGGACTCCGCTGCATCGGCGAGCATCACCGCGGCGCCCTTGTCGACCGTCCACTTGCGGGCGGCATTGCCGTCCGGGCCGCCCCCGGCGGCGAACACCACAGCGTCGGCGCCACGGACCACATCGGCGAGGGCCTCGGCCGTGGTGTCCTCCAGGTCGAGGACCGCCGCAGCAGCCCCCACCGCCTCCAGGTCCGGCACCTGCTCGGGCTTGCGCACGATGCCCACCACCTCGTGCCCACCCTCGGCGAGCAGCCGCTCCAGCCTGAGGGCGACCTGCCCGTGACCACCTGCGACGACGATCCGCATGCCTTGCTCCTCCTCCTGCGCCGGGTGCCGGTTCCCGCTCGACGGTAGCCTTCGCGCCATGAGCGTCGCCGTCGTCACCGACTCGACCGCCTCTCTGCCGGCCGACGTCGCGGCCGCCCGCGACATCACCGTGGTGCCCCTGCAGGTCGTCGTCGGCGCCACCCCCTACGACGAAGGCGTGCCGGGCGGCGCGACTCCGGCGATGCTGGCCGACGCGCTGCGGAAGTGGACACCGGTGAGCACCTCGCGCCCGAACCCGGAGGTGATGCTGGGCGTCTACAAGGCCGTTGCCTCGGCCGGAGCGACCGCGATCGTCTCGGTGCACCTCTCCGCCGAGCTCAGCGGCACCTACGAGTCGGCGCAGGTGGCGGCCTCGCGCGCTCCTGTTCCCGTGACCGCGGTGGACTCCCGGCAGGTCGGCATCGGCACCGGGTTCGCCGTGCTCGCCGCCGCGGATGCCCGGGACGCCGGTGCCGGCGCGGCCCAGGTGGCCGAGGCGGCGACCCGGCGCTCGGCCGCGACCACCTCGCTGTTCTACGTCGACACCCTCGAGTACCTCCGCCGCGGCGGCCGGGTCGGTGCCGCGGCCGCGTTCGTCGGCTCGGCCCTGGCGGTGAAGCCGATCCTGAGGGTCACCGACGGCCGCGTCGGGCCGTTCGAGAGGGTCCGTACGGCGAGCCGGGCGCTGGCGCGGCTCGCCGACCTGGCGGTCGAGGCCGCCGGCGACTCACCCGTGGACGTGGCCGTCGCCCACCTCGCCAGCGAGGAGAGGGCCACCCAGCTCGCCGCCGTGCTGCAGGCTCGCCTGGTCGAGGGTCTCCAGGACCGGCAGGTGGTGGTCGGCGAGGTGGGGGCGGTGCTCGGGGCCCACGTGGGCCCGGGCATGGTGGCGGTCACCGTGGCCCGGCGCGACTGAGCGCTCCCGGCGCGACCGACGGCGGGAGCAGCACGCGGGAGCAGCCGTTCCCCGTCCACACCCGGGGTTCGAGCCGCGGCGTCCACAGGCCGCGACCCGGGATCGCGCGGCGTCGTGCGCGCCGACCTAGCGTCGCGCCATGGCGCAGTCACGGTTCGTCCGCTCCGGGGCCCACGAGGCCGCGGAGGCGGCGCAACGCCGGTTCGAGCTGCTGCGCCGGGAGCTCGCCCAGGCGGGCTTGCCGCCGACTCGCGGCACGCTCGACGAGGACCTTCCGGAAGAGGCAGGGGCACCGCAGGCCACCGACGGCGCAGCGGGAGGGGGCGTCCCCGGTGCGGCTCGGGTCGTGCCCGATCCGGGGCGTCATGCACGTCGCCGACCGCCCGGCCCGGCGGCGCGGCTCGGAGGCTGGGCGGGGGACCGGTTGCCACCGACGCTGCAGGGGCGAGTGCGGCTCGGGTCCGCGCCGGCCGCGCTGGTGGCGGTGCTGGCGGCGGTGGGCCTGGTGGCCGCCTCCGTCGTGGTGCTCCGCTCAGGGAGCGGCGGTGCGGCGGTGCTCCCGGTGTCGGGCACGAGCCGTCATTCCGCAGCGCATCCGCTCGTGCCGGTCGCGTCGACGAGCGGTGCGGCGGCGGAGCCGCCGCCCCCGTCCGGCAGTGCGCCGACGATCGGGGCGGTGGTGGCCGGGGGTCCTGGCGCCGGTTCGCAGTTCGTGGTGGTCGACGTGGCCGGGAAGGTCCGCCGTCCGGGCGTGGTCCGGCTCCCCACCGGGTCGCGCGTGGTCGACGCGCTCCGGCGAGCCGGCGGCGCCCGTCGCGGCGTCGACCTCGCCGGCCTGAACCTCGCGCGCGTGCTCGTCGACGGCGAGCAGATCCTCGTCGGTGTCCGCCAGGCGCCTGGGGTCGCGGCGGCCGCGGCCCCGAGCGCGGCTGCCACGTCGGCCGGCCAGCTGGTGAACATCAACACCGCGACCCTCGACGGACTCGAGGCGCTGCCGGGGGTCGGACCGGTCACGGCGCAGAAGATCCTCGACTGGCGCACCGCCCACGGGGCGTTCTCCTCGGTCGACGAGCTGCTCGAGGTCGACGGCATCGGAGAGAAGACCCTGGCAGATCTCGCGCCCTACGTGACGCTGTGACCGCCGCCGGGCGGCCGCGAGGTCACGACCTGCGCGCGCCGGCGCTGGCCGCCTTCGTCTGGGCAGCCGCGATCCTCGCGCACGTGTTGCCCGGTTCCGTCCTGATCCTGCTCGGCGTCGGCGCGAGCGTCGTCCTGGCCGTCGGCTGGCTGCGGGGTCGGGCGGGCGCCAGCCACGCGGCGTGGCTGCTCGCGGCCGTGGCGGTGGCGGGATCGGTGCAGCTGCACGAGGCTGCCGTGCGCGACTCGCCGGTGGCCGCCCTCGCCCGCCAGCGCGCCACGGTCACCGCGGAGCTGACCGTCCGATCCGATCCGGTGCTCCGCACGGGGCAGTTCGGTCGCTACGTGCTCTTCCGTGCCGAGGTGGCCGTGCTCGAGGGCCGGGGCATGCGCCACCGGCTCCGGGCGCCGGTGCTGGTCGTCGCCGATGCTGACTGGCGCCACCTGGCGCTGGGCACCCGGCTGCGCGCCGAAGGACGGCTGGACCGCGCCGATGGCGACGACATCGCCGGGCTGTTGGCCACCCGCGGCCCACCGGTGGTGCTGGCCCGGCCCGGACCGGCCCTGCGTGCGGCCGGCGCCGTGCGTGCCGGCATCCGCGCGGCCGTCGCCACCCAGCCGCCGGGCCCCCGAGCGCTCATCCCCGCGTTGGTCGACGGCGACGACACCGCGATGCCGGAGGATCTCGCCAACGACTTCCGCACCACCGGGCTGACTCATCTGCTCGCGGTCTCCGGCACCAACCTGACGCTGGTCGTCGGCTTCCTGCTGGTGCTTGCACGCTGGGTCGGGGTCCGCGCCCGCGGGCTGGTTGCCGTGGGAGCCCTGGGAGTTGTCGGGTTCGTGCTGCTGGCGCGGGCCGAGCCCAGTGTGGTCCGCGCTGCGGCGATGGGATCGGTCGCGCTGCTGGGCATGGGCAGCAACGGTCGGGAGCGCGGCACCCGGGCCCTCGGTGTGGCAGTGCTGGTGCTCCTGCTCCTCACGCCCGACCTGGCCTGGTCGGTCGGGTTCGCCCTGTCGGCCTCCGCGACCGCGGGCATCCTGTTCCTCGCCCCGCCGTGGCGCGACGCGCTGGCCCGGTGGCTGCCCCGCTGGCTGGCCGAGGCGGTGGCCGTGCCGCTGGCCGCCCAGCTGGCCTGCACGCCGCTGGTGGCGGCCATCTCCGGTCAGATCAGCCTGGTCGCCGTGGTGGCGAACCTGCTCGCCGCGCCCCCGGTGGGCCCGGCGACCGTGCTCGGCCTGCTCGGTGGTGTGCTGGCAACCGCCTCGACGGCCGTCGGTCGGCTGGTGGCCGCCCCGGCGGGATGGTGCGGCGGCTGGATCATCACCGTGGCCCGGCACAGTGCCGGGCTGCCCGCGGCCGCGGTCGGGTGGCCGACCTCGGTGCCGGCCCTGGCGGTCCTCACCCTCGCATCGGTCCTCGCCGCGCTGGTGCTGGCACCCCTGCTGGCCCGGCGCGGCGCCACCCTGGGCGGCTGCGCGCTGCTGGTGGTGGTCGTGCTGCTGCCGATGCCCACACCCGGCTGGCCTCCCGCCGGTTGGGTGCTGGTCGCCTGCGACGTCGGGCAGGGCGACGGGCTGGTGCTCAACGCCGGACATGGCGCCGTGGTGGTGGACAGCGGACCGGATCCGCGGCCGATGAAGCGGTGCCTCGACGGCCTGGGTGTGCACGTGGTGCCGCTGGTGGTGCTGACCCACTTCCATGCCGATCACGTCGACGGGCTGCCGGCGGTGCTGGCCGGGCGTCGGGTCGGCGCGATCGAGGTGTCGCCGTACGCCGATCCGCTGGGCGGTGCCCGGCTGGTGCGGTCAGTGGCCGCGCGCAGCCGGGTGCCGGTGCGCACCGCCATCTACGGTGAGACCCGGCGGATCGGTCCGCTCACCTTCCAGGTGCTGGCGCCCTCCGAGCCCCCGCCGGCCTCGTCGGACTCCCCGCCCAACGACGCGAGCATCGTCATGCTGGTCCGGTCCCATGGGGTGAGCATCCTGATGATGGGCGATGAGGAGGTGCCCTCCCAGGAGCGGCTGGCGGCCCTCTACCCGGGCCTGCACGCCGATGTGCTCAAGGTGGCCCACCACGGCAGTGCCAAGCAGGACCCCGCCCTCGTGCGCAGCCTGGGGGCGCGGGTGGCGCTGATCTCGGTGGGCAAGGACAACGACTACGGCCATCCCGCGTCCTCGACCCTCGCCCTGCTCGGTGCAGCCCACATGCTCGTCCGGCGCACCGACGAGGACGGTGACGTGGCCGTGGCGGTCTCGACGGGAGGGATCCGGGTGGTCAGCCACCATGTGGTCGGTGGCCCGTGAGAGGCTGCCGCCATGGCGAGCAAGATGGCTCCCGGCGACGTGCTGGGCAGGATCACGCTGGTCACCGGTCCCGAGGAGTTCCTCGGCGAGCGCACCGTCGCCGGCGTCCGGGCAGCGGTGCGCGAGCACGACCCGGAAGCCGAGGTCAGCGAGGCGTCCGCCGAGTCGCTGACGATGGCCACCCTCGGCGAGCTCGCGGCCCCGTCGCTCTTCAGCACCACCCGGTGCGTGGTCGTGCGCAAGCTCGAGGACCTGCCGGAGGAGTCGGTGGCCGGCCTGCTCGACTACGGTGCGTCCCCCGCCGACGACGTCGCCCTGGTGCTGGTGCACACCGGCGGCCAGAAGGGGAGCGGGCTGCTCACCCGGCTGCGCAAGCTCGCCGCGGTCACCGAGGTCAAGTCAGCGCCGCTCAGCGCGCGGGACTACCCGAAGTTCGTCGCGGACGAGCTGCGTGGTCTGCGGGTGCGCATCGACGCCGACGCGGCCGAGTTCCTGGTGCAGTCCGTCGGCCAGGACCTGCGCGGCCTGTCCGCCGCGGCCGGCCAGCTGGCCAACGACTTCGCCGGCCAGCCGATCACCACCGAGATGGTGAAGCGCTACTTCGGAGGACGCGCGGAGGCGAAGTCGTTCGTGGTGGCCGACCACGCGCTCAACGGCCGCGTCGCCCAGGCACTCGAGGAGCTGCGCTGGGCGCTCGACCGCGGCACCGCCCCGGTGCTGGTCACCAGTGCGCTGGCCGGCAACCTGCGCAGCCTGGCCCGGATCAAGGGCTCGCCGCGGGGGACGCGCAACGCCGATCTGATGCGTGAGGTGGGCGTGCCGTCCTGGAAGCTCGACCAGCTGCGCCGGCAGGCGCACGGCTGGGAGGAGGACGGGCTCGGCCGTGCCATCCGGGCGGTGGCCCGGGCCGACGCAGCGGTCAAGGGCCAGGCCAGCGACGCGTCCTATGCCCTGGAGAAGATGGTGCTCGACGTGGCCCGCAACCGCGCGGGTCGCTGAGCGGCGGCACCCGGGGACGCGAAAAGGCGCCGACCCCGCGGGGACGGCGCCTGCGACGCGAAGATCAGAGGGAGGCGGCCTTCCGGCTCACCGCGCCCTTGCGGTTGGCGGCCTGGTTCTTGTGGATGACGCCCTTGGAGGCGGCCTTGTCCAGGGCCTTGTTCGCCTCGCGAGCCAGGGAGCGGGCCTCGTCGGCGTTGCCGGCCTCGACGGCCTCGTTGAACTTGCGCACGGCGGTCTTCAGCGCGGACTTCACCGACTTGTTGCGCTCGTGGGCGGTCAGGTTCTGCCGGTTGCGCTTGATCTGGGACTTGATGTTCGCCACGCGGGCTCGCCTCGTCTGTCTCGGAAACGGGTGGGTGCAAAGTCAATGGGTCGGGGCACGACTGCCCAGACACGAGGAGAAACGATATCAGCGACGTGCCGTGCGGCCCAAATCACGGGCCCGGCCCGCCGTCACGCCAGTGACGCCTTCAGCGTGATCGTGGTGCCGGCGAGGGCCTGGGAGACCGGGCAGCCCTGCTTCGCCTGCTCGGCGAGCTCCTGGAACAGCTCGGCGTCGATGCCCTCGACGTTGCCGGTGACGCTCAGCTCGATGCCGGTGATGCCCTCTCCGGGCTGGAAGGTGACAACCGCACTGGTGTCCAGTCCCTGGGGCGCGTGACCTGCGTCGGCGAGCGCCTTGGAGAAGGCCATCGAGAAGCAGGCCGAGTGCGCGGCGGCGATCAGCTCCTCCGGCGAGGTCATGCCGTTGGGCTCCTCGGCGCGCGCGGGCCAGGAGACGTCGTAGGTGCCCAGTCCCGAGGACTCGAGGCTCACCTGCCCGGCACCCTCGAAGAGGGAGCCCTCCCAGTGGGTCTTCGCCGTACGCGTCGTCGCCATGTCGTCTCCTCCTCGCCGACCTCGTCGGTCGTGGTTGATGGCCGTTTCGATGTGCGGTCCGTGCCCGCTGCTGCCGACTATGGCACGGCGGCTGCCACCGGTGCTGTGGGAGGATGATCGGCGTCCCCGGACCGATCCTCGAGAGTGACCCGTGCCTGAAACGTCGACTGCGCCCCAGCCCGGACGCACCGATCCCTCGATCATCCGCAACTTCTGCATCATCGCGCACATCGACCACGGCAAGTCCACGCTGGCCGACCGGATGCTGCAGCTCACCGGGGTGCTCGACGAACGCAGTGCCCGGGCGCAGTACCTCGACCGGATGGACATCGAGCGCGAGCGCGGCATCACCATCAAGAGCCAGGCGGTGCGGATGCCGTGGACGGTGGGCGAGGAGTCGGCCGCCGCGCTGGGCCTCCGTCCGGACACCTACGTGCTCAACATGATCGACACCCCCGGACACGTCGACTTCACCTACGAGGTGTCCCGCTCGCTGGAGGCGTGCGAGGCGGCCATCCTGCTGGTCGATGCAGCGCAGGGCATCGAGGCGCAGACGCTGGCCAACCTCTACCTTGCCCTGGGTGCCGACCTGCACGTCATCCCGGTGCTGAACAAGATCGACCTCCCCGGTGCCCAGCCGGAGAAGTACGCCGCGGAGCTCGCCGGCATCATCGGCTGCGACGTCTCGGAGGTGCTCCAGGTCAGTGCCAAGACGGGCGTCGGTGTGCAGCAGCTGCTCGACCAGATCGTGGCGCAGACCCCGCCGCCGGTCGGCGAGCCCGACTCCCCGCCCCGGGCGCTGATCTTCGATTCCGTCTACGACACCTACCGCGGGGTGGTCACCTACGTGCGGGTCGTCGACGGCAAGCTCACCCACCGCGACCGCATCCGGATGATGTCGACCGGCGCCGTGCACGAGATGCTCGAGGTGGGTGTGATCAGCCCCGAGCCGACCAAGGCCAACCAGCTCGGCGTGGGGGAGGTCGGCTACCTGATCACCGGGGTCAAGGACGTGCGCCAGTCCCGCGTCGGTGACACGGTCACGAGCCAGCACGACGGGGCCGGTCAGCCCCTGGGCGGCTACAAGCACCCGAACCCGATGGTCTTCGCCGGGCTCTACCCGATCGACGGTGACGACTACCCCGCGCTGCGCGACGCCCTCGACAAGCTGCAGCTCAACGACGCCTCGCTGGCCTACGAGCCGGAGACCTCCGGTGCGCTCGGCTTCGGCTTCCGGTGCGGCTTCCTCGGGTTGCTGCACATGGAGATCACCCGGGACCGGCTCGAGCGCGAGTTCGGCCTCGACCTGATCAGCACCGCCCCGAACGTGATCTACCACGTCACCATGGAGGACGGCCGCGAGATCGAGGTGACGAACCCGTCGGAGTTCCCCGCCGGCAAGGTCGCCGAGATCCGCGAGCCGGTGGTGCGCGCGACGCTGCTCAGTCCGTCCGACTACATCGGCGCGATCATGGAGCTGTGCCAGTCGCGGCGTGGTGCCCTGCAGGGCATGGACTACCTGTCCGAGGACCGCGTGGAGATGCGCTACACGCTGCCGATGGCCGAGATCGTCTTCGACTTCTTCGACCAGCTCAAGTCGCGCACCAAGGGCTACGCCTCCCTGGACTACGAGCCGATCGGCGAGCAGCCCGCCGACCTGGTCAAGGTCGACATCCTCCTGCACGGCGACACCGTGGACGCGTTCAGCGCGATCGTGCACCGCGACGCCGCCTACTCCTACGGCGTCGCGCTGGCGGCCAAGCTCAAGGAGCTGATCCCGCGGCAGCAGTTCGAGGTGCCCATCCAGGCCGCGATCGGCAGCCGGGTGATCGCCCGGGAGACGATCCGGGCCATCCGCAAGGACGTGCTCGCGAAGTGTTACGGCGGTGACATCACCCGCAAGCGCAAGCTGCTGGAGAAGCAGAAGGAGGGCAAGAAGCGGATGAAGATGGTGGGGCGCGTCGAAGTCCCCCAGGAAGCCTTCATCGCCGCCCTGTCGACCTCTGCACCCGCGGAGAAGAGCAGGAAGTAGTGCGCCTGCCCGACGGCGTGCTCGGGATGGCCGGGCGAGACCCCTCCTGGGCGGACTGGGTCGACCGGCTGCCCGGCCTCGCCGACGCGCTGCTGGCCGACTGGGAGCTGACCGTCGACGGCCTCCCGATGCACGGCTACTGCTCGCTGGTGGTGCCGGTGCGTACGGCGACGCGCACGCCGGCCGTCCTCAAGGTGACCTTCGACGGCGACGACGAGTCGGAGTTCGAGCACCTGGCGCTGCAGCGGTGGGGAGGCCGGGGCGCCGTCCGGCTGCTGCGGGCCGACCCGCGCCGGCGGGCGATGCTGCTCGAGCGGCTGCACCAGGAGGACCTCCGTGACCTCTGGGACCTCGAGGCGTGCGAAGTGGTGGCCGGACTCTACGCGCAGCTGCACGTGCCCGCCCTGCCGCAGCTGCGCCCGTTGACGGCGTACGTGGACCGCTGGCGTCGCAACCTCGCCGCACTGCCGCGCAGCGCACCGCTGCCCCGCCGGCTGGTCGAACAGGCCGTCTCGCTGGCGGGTGACCTGGTCACCGACGAGGCCAGCACCGGCACCTTGATCCACGGCGACCTGCACTACTCCAACGTGCTCGCCGGTGACCGCGCGCCCTGGCTGGTGATCGACCCCAAGCCGATGAGCGGCGACCCGCACTACGAGCCCGCGCCGATGCTGTGGAACCGCTTCGAGGAGCTGAGGGACGGCGTCGACGGGGTGCGCAACGGGATCCGCCGCCGCTTCCACGCCCTGGTCGACGCCGCCGGCCTGGACGAGCACCGTGCCCGCGACTGGGTGATCGTCCGGATGATGTGCAACGCCGAATGGAGCCTGGAGGACGACCCCGGGCCCGTCCGGAGCGCGGAGACCGACCGGTGGCTGACCGTCTGCGTCGCCATCGCCAAGGCAGTGCAGGACTGAACCGCGCGCGGGGCGGGTACGCCCGCGCATGAGCATCGCCACCCTGCAGTTCGTCGGCAACGCCACGACGGTGCTGCGCCTCGGCGCCTTCACGCTGCTGACCGACCCCAACTTCCTGCACCGCGGCCAGTGGGCCTACCTCGGCCACGGGCTGGCGTCCCGGCGGCGCACCGAGCCCGCGCTGCGGATCACCGAGCTGCCGCCGCTGGACGCGATCGTCCTCTCGCACATGCACGGGGACCACTGGGACCGCAACGCCCGCCGCGGGCTCGACCACGCCCTGCCGGTGCTGACCACGCCGAAGGCGGCCAGGGCGCTGCACCGGCAAGGGTTCGGCCGGGCCGAGGGGCTGCCCACCTGGGCCAGCCGCACCCTCGAGAAGGACGGCCAGCGGCTGACCGTGACCGCGCTGCCCGGCCAGCACGCCACCGGGCCGGCCCGGCTCCTGCTGCCCCCGGTGATGGGCAGCCTGCTGGACCTCGAAGCGGGGGAGACCCGGCTGCGGCTCTACATCACCGGCGACACGCTGCTGGTCGACCAGCTCCGCGAGATCCCCCGGCGGTACGGCGACATCGACGCCGCTGTGCTCCACCTCGGTGGCACCCGCATCCCTCCGGGCGTCCCGGGTGGCCTGCTGGTCACCATGGACGCGGCGCAGGGAGCCGACCTGGTCGAGCTGGTCGGTGCCCGGGCGAACGTGCCGGTGCACCACGACGACTACGGCGCGTTCACCTCCTCGCTGCAGGACTTCCGCGACGAGGTGACCCGCCGCGGGCTGGAGCCGCAGATCACCTGGGTCGAGCGGGGCCAGGCCGTGCCCCTGCCGGTGCGCCGGGGCCAGCACCGCTGAGGTCGCGGCGGTCCTCTAGGTTACTGAGTAGTCATTTCCGCGACGCAGGGAGACCGGCCATGCCCGCCGACACCGTCGACATGTCCGTGATCGAGAACCGGCCGCCCAACGTGGCCGTGCAGTTCCTCGACAGGGTGCGCGCCACGCCGGAGCGGGAGGCGTTCCGGTTCCCGGTGGACGAGGCCTGGCGGTCGGTGACCTGGCGGGAGGCGGGCGAGCGGGTGCGTCGCCTGGCGGCCGGCCTGGTGGCCCTCGGCGTCCAGCCCGAGGACCGCGTGGGGATAGCGTCGAGCACCCGCTACGAGTGGATCCTGGCCGACCTCGCGGTGATGTGCGCCGGCGCCGCGACCACGACCGTGTACCCGTCCACGATCGCGGAGGACGTCGGCTACATCCTCGCCGACTCGGAGTGCCGGGTTGTCTTCGCCGAGGACGACGACCAGCTGGAGAAGCTGCGCCGGCAGAAGGCCGAGCTCCCGCACCTGCGCCAGGTCGTCACCTTCGACGGTGCAGCCGACGGCGAGTGGGTGATCGGCCTCGACGAGCTCGAGCGGCGCGGCGAGAAGCTGCTGGTCGAGCAACCGGACCGGATCGACCGGATCGCCGCTGCGATCCGCCCGGACGCGCTGGCGACGCTGATCTACACCTCGGGCACCACCGGGCGGCCCAAGGGCGTGCGGCTGCGGCACGAGGCGTGGACCTACGAGGGCACGGTCATCCAGGCCCAGAGGACGCTCACCGAGGACGACCTGCAGTACCTCTGGCTGCCGATGGCCCACTCCTTCGGCAAGGTGCTGCTCTCCACCCAGCTCGCCATCGGCTTCCCGACCGCGGTGGACGGCCGGGTGGACCGGATCATCGACAACCTCGCGGTGGTGAAGCCGACCTTCATGGGGGCGGCGCCGCGCATCTTCGAGAAGGCGCACGCGAGGATCGTCACGATGCAGGAGGCCGAGGGCGGCCTGAAGGAGAAGATCTTCAAGCGGGCCTTCGCGGTCGGGCTCGAGGTCGACCGACGCCGCCGCGAGGGTCGGCCGGTGCCGCTGCCGCTGGCACTGCAGCACAGGGTCTTCGACCGGCTCGTCTTCAGCAGGATCCGCGAGCGCTTCGGCGGTCGGGTGCGCTTCTTCATCTCCGGTGCTGCGGCGCTCAACCGCGACATCGCCGAGTGGTTCCACGCCGCCGGCATCCTCATCCTCGAGGGCTATGGACTCACCGAGACCTCGGCAGGAGCGTTCGTGAACAAGCCCGACCACTACAAGTTCGGCACGGTGGGTCCGGTCTTCCCCGGGTCCGAGGTCAGGCTGGGCGACAACGACGAGGTCCTGGTCCGCGGGCCCAACGTGATGGAGGGCTACCACAACCTGCCCGAGGAGACCGCGCGTGCGCTCACCGAGGACGGCTGGCTGCACACCGGCGACAAGGGCAGCCTCGACGAGGACGGCTTCCTGACCATCACCGGCCGCATCAAGGAGCTCTTCAAGACCTCCGGGGGCAAGTACATCGCGCCGTCGGCGATCGAGGCGAAGTTCAAGGCCGTCTGTCCCTACGCCAGCCAGTTCCTGGTCTTCGGCAGCGAGCGCAACTACTGCGTCGCGCTGCTCACGCTCGACCCCGACGCGGTCACGGACTGGGCGCGGGAGAACGGCATGGCGGAGGCGTCGTACGCCGAGGTGGTCGGCTCCGACAAGGCGCGGGCGATGGTGGCCGGCTACGTGGAGAAGCTCAACGCCCAGCTGAACCGCTGGGAGACGATCAAGAAGTGGAGGATCCTCGACCACGACCTCTCCGTGGAGTCCGGTGAGCTGACCCCCTCGATGAAGGTGAAGCGCAACGTCGTCGAGCGCAACCATCAGGCGCTGATCGACAGTCTCTACGGCTGACGCCGTCCGCCACCCGGCCTGCGTCGCCGCGGGCCGGATCGGCTGGTCCCGCTGGTTAGGGTGGGCGGGTGCGCACGCGGCTGGGCTTCTACGTGCACGTGCCGTTCTGCCGGGTCCGGTGCGGCTACTGCGACTTCAACACCTACACCGCCACCGAGCTCGGCGGCGGCGCCTCGCAGGCGGCGTACGCCGACCAGGCGATCGCCGAGATCCACCAGGCCGCCCGGGCGCTCGGTCGCCGGCCGGTCGACACCGTCTTCTTCGGCGGGGGTACGCCGACGCTGCTGCCGGCCGCCGACCTCGTCCGGATCCTGCACGCCATCGACGGCGAGCTCGGCCTCGTCGACGGGGCCGAGGTCACCACCGAGGCCAACCCCGACAGCGTGAGCGCAGCGTCGCTGCGAGAGCTGCGGGACGGCGGCTTCACCCGGATCTCCTTCGGCATGCAGTCCGCGGTGCCCCACGTGCTCGCCACGCTCGACCGCACCCACGACCCCGACCGGGTGCCGAAGGCGGTCGGCTGGGCCCGCGAGGCGGGCTTCGACCAGGTCAGCCTCGACCTCATCTACGGCACCCCGGGGGAGACGCTCACCGACTGGCGTGCCTCGCTGGAGGCGGCGCTGGCCTGCGGGCCGGACCACGTCTCGGCGTACTCGCTGATCGTGGAGGAGGGCACCGCGCTGGCACGACGCGTACGGGCGGGGCAGCTGCCCACCCCCGACGAGGACGACCTGGCCGACAAGTACCTGCTCGCCGACGAGCTGCTCGCGGGCGCCGGGCTGCGCTGGTACGAGGTCTCCAACTGGGCCCGCGACGACGCCAGCCGCTGCGAGCACAACCGGCTCTACTGGACCAGCGCCGACTGGTGGGGGATCGGCCCCGGTGCGCACTCCCACGTGGACGGGCGGCGGTGGTGGAACGTCAAGCACCCGCGGGCGTACGCCGAGCGCATCCTCGCCGGCTCCTCGCCCGAGCTCGACGGCGAGACGCTCGATGCGCAGACCCGCCGCACCGAGCGCATCCTGCTGGAGATCCGGCTTGCCGAGGGGCTGTCCCTCGACGTGCTCGACACCGCCGGCCGTGGATGCGTCCCCGGGCTGGTGGACCGCGGCCTGCTCGTGGCGGCCGACGGGCGGGTGGTGCTGACGCAGCGGGGCCGGCTGCTGGCCGACGCGGTGGTGCGCGCGCTGGTCGGCTGAGGGCCGCTCAGTCGCCGGTGACGAAGTCGATGAGCTCTTCGACCCGCCCGAGCAGGGCCGGCTCGAGATCGGCGTACGACGACACCTTCGAGAGGATGTGCTGCCACGCCCGGGCGATGTCGGCCTGGTCGCGGTGCGGCCAGCCGAAGCTCTGGCAGACGCCCTTCTTCCACTCGATGCTGCGAGGGATCCGTGGCCAGGAGTCGCGGCCGAGCCGCTGCGGCTTGACCGCCTGCCAGATGTCGATGAACGGGTGGCCGACGACGAGCACGTGCGCCCCGACGGGGGAGCGGGCCACCGACTGCGCGATCCGGCTCTCCTTGGACCCGGGCACGAGGTGGTCGACCAGCACTCCCACCCGGCGCCCCGGGCCGGGGCGGAACCCGCGGAGCTGCTCGGGCAGGTCGTCGACGCCGTCGAGATACTCCACCACCACGCCCTCGATCCGCAGGTCGTCACCCCAGACCTTCTCCACCAGCTCGGCGTCGTGGCGGCCCTCCACGAAGATCCGGCTGGCGCGGGCGACCCGCGCCTTCGCGTCGTGGACCGCGACCGACCCCGAGGCGGTGCGCCCGGGCTTCTGCGGGCCCTTGCGTGCCGGTGCCACGAGGACGACCGGCCGCCCCTCGAGGAGGAAGCCCGGACCCAGCGGGAAGGTGCGGCGCCGGTTGCGCCGGTCCTCCAGCGTCACGGTGGCGAGGTCGCGCTCGACCTGCACGATCTCGCCGCACCAGTCGGTGGTCACCTCCTCGACGACCAGGCCGAGGTCGGCCGGCACCTCGGTCGCGCGCCCCCGCTTCGGAGCGCGCCAATCCGTGGCCAGCACGTCGGAGCCGTAGCGGTCGGAGGGGCGCGGCGAGGAGGTCGGGGAGGGCACCGGGCCACGCTATGCGGCCGTGAGGAGGTCCCGCGGATGACACGCCAGGCGCCCGATTCAGGCCCTTGTCGCCGACCAGTCGGCGATATATCGTCGATGCATCGCAAGCGCAGGAGGATCGCGATGCACGGACGCGACTGGGGAAACGCCTGGGGCCGCAACTGGGCCAGCCAGTGGGCCAACTGGAGCGATGTGCGGGGGCCGCAGGGGCCGCCGCCGTGGGTCGGCCAGCTCCTCGGCGGCTGGGGGCCGGGGCATGGCGGCCGGGCGCGGGCCCCGCGTGCGAGGCGCGGGGATGTCCGGGCGGCCATTCTCGACGTCCTGCACGAGGGCGAGCAGCTCAACGGCTACCAGATCATCCAGCGCATCACCGAGCGCAGCCGCGGGGCCTGGCGGCCCAGCCCGGGCTCGGTGTACCCGACGATTGCCCAGCTCGAGGACGAGGGCCTGGCCGAGACGGTGGCCGACGACGGCCGCAAGCAGGTCCGCCTCACCGACGCCGGGCGCGCCTACGTGGCCGAGCGCCCCGAAGAGCTGGCGGCGGTCTGGGAGCCCTTCGAGTCCGACGGCGCCGGCGAACAGGTGGCACTGCCGCCGGTCGTCGGCCAGTTGCTGGGAGCGGTCTGGCAGATCCTCACCACCGGCTCCGCGGACCAGCAGGAGCGCGCCGCGGAGATCCTCGCCGAGACCCGTCGCCGCCTCTTCGGTCTGTTGGCCGACGGGCCGGAGGACGACCTGGAGGAGACCCGCGGCCCCGTCTCGGAGGAGGAGTGATGGACACCCGCTACGACCCCGACCGGCTGCGCATCGCCGACACCGAGCGAGAGGCCGCGGTCACCGCGCTCGGTGAGCACTTCGCCGTCGGCCGGCTGACCCGCGAGGAGTACGACGAGCGCTGCGAGGCGGCCTGGGCGGCCCGCACCCGGGCCGAGCTGCGCCCGCTGTTCGCCGACCTGCCCGGTCCGCACCAGCCGGGTCCGCAGCCCGGCCAGCGCGCGGAGCCGGTCCGGAGCCTGACACGCCCGCGCGCCTGGGGCTGGTGGCCGGTGCCGCTGCTGCCGGTGCTGCTGGTCCTGCTCGGCATCTCGGTGCTGACCCACCTACCGGTGATCCTGTTCGGCCTGGCCGTCTGGTTGCTGCTCAGCCGCGGCACCCGCTGCCGGCGGCGCTGACGTCCCGCTCGCCTCGGGGTGCCGCTGGCCCTGACCGACGAGACCGGCCTACCCGGAGTGCGCCATCTCGCCGGCCGGCGAACCGACTGTGCTGTCCACCACTTCCAGGCGCCCCTGCCAGGCGTCGGTCGTGGTGCCGTCGTGCTCGTGCTGGATCTGGGTGTACTCACCGCGCACGAGGTGCCCCTTGCACCAGCCGTCGGTGACAACGCCGGAGAGCTTGGCGACCAGGCCGGTCTGCTCGACGTACATCAGTGCGGTGAAGTCGTGCTCGGACCCGGTGAACCGGTAGACGGCCCGGATCCGAGTGGTGTCGCCCGCCTCGAGCTCGAGAACTCTGCCGGAGAAGTCCCCGTCGCCAACGACTCCATCGACGAAACCAACCATCTCCGGGCCCTCGCCGACCAGCCACTTGGTGAATGTCGCGCTGTTTGCACCCATGTTGGATCCCAACCGATGCCCGGACGGTGGTCGTCAAGGCACCTCGTCCCGTCGGCATGTGGCCGGCCACAGCCCGATGCCGCCCACGCTCAGCACGCTACGCCGGGGGCTGATCCGAGTCCATTGCCCCGCCCGCCTCTCTTGCCGGGTCCTCGCCATCGCGCATGAGCGGAGGACGGTCACGAGCAGCCGTAGCCGTGCTTCGACGGGTGATCCGACCCGCAAGGGCTCGGTGTTCCTCCGGATGTCGGCGCTAGCCTCGCTCGTGTGTCGGTCTGCCTGAAGTACGCGGTCGTGGAGCGCGAGCGTCGCTACCTGGTGTCGACGATGCCCGACGGGGTGACGCGCAAGATCGAGATCGTCGATCGATACGTGAACGGCACGCGGCTTCGTCTTCGCGAGGTCCGCGAGGACGACGGCACCGTCGTGCGCAAGTTGGGGCACAAAGTGCGCCTCAGCGAAGGTCCTCGCGAAGTCGCGTGCACCAACGCCTACCTCGACGCGGATGAGTGGGCCGTGCTGTCTGCTCTGCCCGGCCGAACGCTCCGCAAGACGCGCCACCTGATTGCCTGGGGTCAGCGGTTGGTCGCGGTCGACGAGCACGAGGACGGCACGCTCGTTGCCGAGATCGATGACCACGACGAACCCTCGGACGACCTTCCGCCCTGGCTCGACGTCGTCCGCGAGGTGACTGACGACGAGCACTGGACCGGCAGCGCTCTCGCGCGCTGAAGCTGCACTGTCATCCCGCCACGATGGCGCCAGACGCCGCCGGTGCCGGACGGTGGTCGGCCGCCGGCCCCAAGGGCGGCGGCGCTCTACACGCCCAGCGGGGGCGACACGAGCAGGGTCATTCGCAGCCGGTGCCGTCGCCGTCGGCGTCGAGCCGGTAGGGGTCGGAGCCGGTGACGGTCACCGGCCGC